>NZ_LUNH01000103.1:0-113439 GCF_001628525.1 Aeromicrobium sp. REDSEA-S38_B2
CTGCGGGGTGCGCGGGTGGAGGGGCCGGAGCTGGACGGGGCGTACTGGTACGAGAACCTGCGGGGCACGGTGCGGTTCGACGCGGCGGTGCGGGCTGCGGTGGACGAGGGGCACGAGGTGTTCCTGGAGGTCAGTCCGCATCCGGTGCTCGCCGCCGCCGTGCAGGAGACCGCTCCGGACGGACTCGTGCTCGGTTCGCTGCACCGCGAGCGCGACGAGCACCTGCTCCACGAGCTGGCGCGGGCGCACGCGCACGGCGTCGAGGTCGACTGGACGGCCTTGCTGGACCGCACCCTGCCCGCCCGGCTGCCCACGACGGCCTTCGAGCCGGTGCGGTACTGGCTCGCCCCGGAGCCGGCCGACCGGTCCGTCGGCGACCGCTACGGCATCGTGTGGCGGACGGTTGCCGAACCGTCGGTTCCCGACCCCGGAGCGGCGACCCTCCTGACGCTCGGCGAGCCGCCGGCCGACCTGGAGAAGGTCCTGCAGGGCGTGGGCACGAGGTTCGTGCCGCTGGACCTCGCGGACCCGCAGGACGTCGCCGGCGCGGCGGGGGTGCTGTCCTTCGGCGGCGGGGCTGCCGAGCAGCTCGACCGGGTGCAGCGGTTCCTGGCCTGCGACGTCGACGTCCCGCTGTGGTGCGTCACGCGCGGCGCCGTCGCGGCTGCGGAGGACGACCTGGTCGACCCGGACGCGGCGATGGTCTGGGGGCTCGGCCGGGTGGTCGGGCTCGAGCGCCCGGAGCGCTGGGGCGGGCTGCTCGCCCTCCCCGCCGAGGTCACCGCCGACGACACTGGCGCGCTCCTGGCCGCCCTGCTGGGCGACGACCTGGAGGACCAGGTCGCCGTGCGCCAGGGCCGGCGGCTCTGCCGTCGGCTCGTGGCCGCCCCGGCCGACCGGAGCCGACGGCGCTGGTGGCCGGGCGACGGCACGGCCCTCGTCACCGGGGGCACCGGAGCGCTCGGGGCGCACGTCGCCCGGTTCCTCGTCGCACAGGGTGTCCGCGACCTGGTCCTGCTGAGCCGTCGGGGTCCGCACGCCGACGGTGCGCAGGAGCTGGGCGAGGAGCTGCGTGCCGCAGGGGCGGACGCCACCGTCGTGGCGTGCGACGTCGCCGACCGCGGCCAGCTGACGTCGGTGCTCGACCGGCTGCGGTCCGAGGGCCGCCGGGTCGAGGTCGTGGTCCACGCCGCCGGGGCGCCGGACGCCCGCCGGCTCGAGGACGTCGACCGCCCGGAGGAGGTCTGGCGCGCGAAGGTGGAGGGTGCGCGGCTTCTCGACGAGCTGCTGCCCGACGTGTCGTCGTTCGTCCTCTTCTCCTCCGGGGCCGCCACCTGGGGCAGCGCCGGGCTCGGCGCCTACGCCGCGGGCAACGCGTTCCTCGACGGGGCCCCTCGTGGCGGACCTGGTGCCCGACGACCCGGAGCTCCCGACGCCGCGCACCGCGGCGCCGGCCGCGCAGGCGGCGCCGACGACGGCCGAGGAGGCCGTGCACCTGGTCCGGGCGCAGATGGCGCGGGTGCTGGGCCACGCCCGGGCCGACGACGTCCCGGCGGACCAGCCGATCGGCGAGCTCGGCTTCGACTCCCTGTCGGCCGTGGGTCTGCGCAACGAGCTGCAGCGCGCCACGGGCGTCGAGCTGCCGGCGACCGTCGTCTTCCAGCACCCGACGCCCCGGGCGCTCGCGGAACGGGTCCTGGAGCTCGGCCGCGCGGCCGGCTCCCCGACCCCGTCGGCCGCCGGTGGATCCCTGGTCGAGGGGTACCGGCGTGCGGCGGAGTCCTCGCGCGTGCGTCCGTTCCTGTCGCTGATGGCCGACCTCGCCGAGTTCCGCGAGCGGTCCGCCGACCCCGACGTCCTCGCCGAGCACGTCGTCCCCGTCGCGCTCGGCACGTCGGGCGACGGGCCCGTGCTGGTCTGCTGCGCCGGCACGGCCGCGCCCTCGGGGCCGCACGAGTTCGCACGGCTCGCGGCGGCGCTGGACGGGTCGTGGTCGGTGCTGGGGCTGCCCCAGCCCGGATACCTGGCGGGCGAGCCGCTGCCCGCGTCGATGGAGGCCCTGGCCGCGGCGCAGGCCGCGACCGTCCTCCGCGCGGTGGCGGCACGGCCGGTCGTGCTTGTCGGCCACTCGGCCGGCGGGCTGATGAGCCACGCGCTCGCGACCGCGCTGACGCAGCAGGGGCACCGGCCCGACGGTGTCGTCCTGCTCGACTCCTACCCGCCCGGTCGCCAGGACGCCGTGGAGGGGTGGATCGACGTCCTGACCCGCCGCCTGCTGGACCTGGAGACCGTCCCCCTGGACGACACGCGGCTCACGGCGATGGGGGCGTACGACCGGATGCTCGGGGGCTGGGTGCCCGACGACCAGCAGGTCGCCACGCTGCTCGTGCGGGCCGTCGACCCCATCGCGGCGTGGCCCGACGACGACTGGCGGGCCTCGTGGCCCTTCGCCCACGCGACGGCCGACGTGCCGGGGGACCACTTCACGATGATGCAGGAGCACGCCGGGCAGGTCGCTGCCCGGATCACCGACTGGTGGGAGGCACGATGACCGAGACCGACAGCACCGCGACCCACGCGACCCCGGACGGGCGCGCGCAGCTGGGGCGGCGGCTCCAGATGGTCCGCGGCCTGCTCTGGGGCTGGGGCAGCAACGGCGACGTCCTCGCGTCGGTGCTCAGCGGGTCGCGGACCGACCTGCTCGACGCCGGCCCCCTGCTGCGCGGGGAGCCGGTGGCGCGCAGCCGCACGGAGACCTGGGTGGTGGGCGACCACGCGACCGCGCGCGCCGTCCTCGAGGACGCCGCGTTCGGGCGGGGCCCGGCCCGGGTCCCGGAGTGGGCGCGCGCCGCCGACGTGGCCGACGCGACCTGGTGCCAGCCGTTCCAGGAGGCGGAGCGTCAGGACGTCGCGCCCGACGTCGATCCCGACGGGGTGGTGGACCGGGTCCGCGACGCCGTCGGCGCGCGAGGGGGCCGGCTCGACCTCGTCGCCGACCTCGCGTGGCCCGCTGCCCTGGCGGCGTGCGACGTCCGCGACGCGGAGGCGGCGCGTGCCTGGCGCGTGGCCCCCGACGCGACGCTCGTGCCCCAACGGCTCGCCCAGACCGTGGCCGCGCTCGAGGTGCTCGACGCCGGGCACGACGTGGCGCGCCTGACGGTGGCGACGCTGCTGAGCGGGGTCCTCGTCGACGCCGTGCTGCTCCTGGACGGCCGCCGGGTGGCAGGTCTCGACGACGAGCCCGGGACCCGTGCCGTCGTGCGCGAGACGCTCCGGCTCGCGCCGACCCGCGCCCTGGTCCGCCGCACCGCGACCGCGGCCACGACACTCGGTGCGGCCGCGCTGGGCGAGGGCGACGAGGTCATCGTCGTGACGGCGGTCGCCGACCGCGACCACGCCCTCCTCGAGGATCCCGACGCGTTCCGGCCGGACCGGGAGCCGACCACCCCGTCGCTGTCGGACCTGCTCGCCGAGCGCGACCCGCTCGAGCGGCTCGTGCGCGAGCTCGCCGTGCTCGTGCTGCCCGTCCTGCTCGAGCGCCCCCTCGAGCTCGTGGGCCCGGTGACCCGTGACCCGCGGTCGGCGGTCGTGCGGTCCTGCCTGAGCTTCCCCGTCGTCCGTGAGGAGTCCTGAGATGCGTGTCGTGTTCTCGTCCATGGCGAGCAAGAGCCACCTGTTCGGGCTCGTGCCGCTCGCGTGGGCCTTCCGTGCCGCCGGCCACGAGGTCCGTGTCGTGGCGTCCCCGGCGCTCGTCGAGGACATCACCGCCGCCGGCCTCACCGCCGTCCCCGTCGGGGACGACGTCGACCTGGTCGACTTCATGACCCACGCGGGCTACGACATCATCGACTACGTCCGCAGCCTCGACTTCAGCGAGGAGGACCCGAGCACGCTGACCTGGCAGCACCAGCTGGGCATGCAGACGGTGCTCACGCCGACGTTCTACGCCCTCATGAGCTCGGACTCCCTGGCCGACGGGCTGCTCGAGTTCTGCCGGTCGTGGAAGCCCGACCTGATCGTCTGGGAGCCGCTCACCTTCGCCGCCTCCGTGGTCGCCGAGGTGCTGGACGTCCCGCACGCACGGCTGCTCTGGGGCCCGGACATCGCGGTCCGCGCGCGCCAGCGCTTCCTGGCCCTGCGCGAGGAGCAGCCCGAGGGGTTGCGCGAGGACCCCCTCGGGGAGTGGCTGACGTGGACCATGCAGCGTCTCGCCGGCGACCGACCGGTGCACTTCAGCGAGCGCGCGGTGGTCGGGCACTGGACCATCGATCCGGCGCCGGCCCCGATGCGCCTCGACACGGGGCTCGACACGGTGGGCATGCGGTACGTGGACTACAACGGGCCGTCCACCGTTCCGTCCTGGCTGTTCCGCGACCGGCCGTCGCGGCCGCGCGTCTGCCTGACGCTCGGGATCTCCAGTCGCGAGAACGACATCGGCCAGGTGCCGGTCGCTGACCTGCTCCAGGCGCTGGGCGACGTCGACGCCGAGGTCGTCGCCACCTTCGACGAGGACCAGCTCGCCGGCGTGGAGCGCCTGCCCGACAACGTGCGGCCCGTCGGATTCGTCCCCATGCACGCGCTGCTGCCGACCTGCGCGGCGACGGTGCACCACGGCGGGCCGGGAAGCTGGCACACCGCAGCGATCAACGGCCTGCCGCAGGTGGTCCTGCCCGACGGCTGGGACACCGGCGTGCGTGCCGCCCGTACCGAGCAGGTCGGTGCCGGCATCGCCCTGCCGGTCCCGGAGCTCACCGTCGAGGGACTGCGCGACGCGATCGTCGCCGTGCTCGAGCAGCCTTCGTACGCGGAGGGCGCGCGGCGTCTGCGCGAGGCCATGCTGTCCGAGCCGACCCCTGCCGCCGTGGTCGAGGAGTGCGTCCGTCGCGTCGAGGAGCACGCCCCGTGAGCGCCGACGTGCCCTACGTGCGGGTGGGCCGCTCGGCACTCGTGACCAGCTCCCTGTGGCTGGGCACGGTGAACTTCAGCGGCCGGGTCGACGACGACGACGCGCTGGCGCTGCTCGACCACGCCCGCGACCGCGGGGTGAACTGCGTCGACACCGCCGACATCTACGGGTGGCGGCTCTACAAGGGGCACACCGAGGAGCTGCTGGGCCGCTGGCTGGCGCAGGGTGGCGGGCGGCGCGAGGACACCGTCGTCGCCACGAAGGTCGGCAGCCCCATGGGCGACGGTGTGCTGGAGCGGGGGCTGTCCGCCCGGCACGTCGTGGCGGGCTGCGAGGCGTCGCTGCGCCGGCTGGGCGTCGACCACGTCGACCTGCTGCAGATGCACGAGTACGACCCGACGGCGCCGTGGGACGAGGTGTGGCAGGCGATGGAGACCCTCGTCGCCAGCGGGAAGGTCCGGTACGTGGGATCCAGCAACTTCGCCGGCTGGCAGATCGCCGCGGGCGAGGAGGCGGCGCGGCGCCGCCAGGGCGTCGGCACCATCAGCCATCAGTGCCTCTACAACCTCGCCCGGCGCGACGTGGAGCTCGAGGTGCTCCCGGCCGCCGAGGCCTACGGGGTCGGGGTGTTCGCCTGGTCGCCGCTGCACGGGGGCCTGCTGAGCGGTGCGCTCGACAAGCTGCGCCGCGGCGTCGCGGTGAAGTCGGCCCAGGGCAGGGCGCAGGAGCTGCTGCCCGCCGTGCGCCCGTCGCTGGAGTCGTTCGAGGCGACGTGCCGCGAGCACGGCCTCGACCCCGCCGAGGCGGCCCTGGCCTGGCTCTTGGACCGGCCGGGGGTCACGGGCGCCGTCATCGGTCCCCGCACACCGGAGCAGCTGGACTCCGCCCTCCGGGCGGCATCGACCACGCTCGACGCGTCGCTGGTGGCGGCGCTCGAGACGATCTTCCCGCCCCCGGCTCCCGTCGCGGCGCCGTGGGCGTGGATGGGGTGATCCCACCCCGACCCGTCGTCCGCACGGACGGCGGTCGTCATGAAGAGAGGACATCGAGGGGCATGGCAGCACGACAGAGCATCGTGAAGGACGTTCGTGACGTGGTCCGGTGGCACGTGTGGACGCGGGTGCGTCCGTCCACGCGGACCCGCGTCGCGTACGAGCTGTTCGCCGACGACCACGACGCCACGACCGAGGGCGCCTACATCAACCTGGGGTACTGGGAGCCGGGCTGCAGCAGTCTGGAGGAGGCCAACGAGGCCCTCGCCGACCAGCTGGCGCAGGCCTCCGGCATGGGCCCGGGCGACCACCTGCTCGACGTGGGCTTCGGCCTCGGCGCGCAGGACTTCTTCTGGTGGGAGAGCCGTCGCCCGGCCAGCATCACCGGCATCGACCTGACGCCGAGCCACGTCGCGGCCGCGCAGGAGCGGGCCGTCGCGGAGGGACTGACCGAGTCACTGTCGTTCTCGGAGGGGTCCGCGACGGACCTGCCGTTCGAGGCCGAGCGCTTCGACCGGGTGACGTCGCTGGAGTCCGCGCTGCACTACGACCCGCGAACGACGTTCTTCGCCGAGGCGTTCCGCGTGCTGAAGCCGGGAGGGACGCTCGCCATCGGCGACATCATCCCGCTGGACCTCGACGGGGAGCGCTCGAGCACGCCCCGACTGGCGCCCCAGCGCAAGGGCTCGCTGTCCGGCGGCATGCCGGCGGCGAACTGGGTCCCGCGCGCGGTGTACGCCGAGCAGCTCGAGGCGGCCGGGTTCGTCGACGTCGAGGTGCGCAGCATCCGCGACCGCGTCATGGAGCCGTGGCTGGAGTACTGGCAGCACAAGCTCGCCGAGGACAGCTTCAAGTCGAGCGTCAGCCGGCTTTTCTACTCCCAGGTGAAGCGGTCGTTGACCAGCGACGCCGGCATGAAGGGTGAGCTCCCCGCGCTGGACTTCGTGATCGCCTCGGCCCGGAAGCCGACCGCCTAGTCCAGGAGGTCCTCACGCACGAGGGCGGCCACGGTGTCGACGTGGTCGCGCAGGAAGAAGTGGCCGCCCTCGAGCGTACGGACGCGCCCCGGGACGATGGAGAGCGCGAGCCAGCGCTCGGCGTCGGCGACGGGCGTCAGCGGGTCGGCGTCGCCGCACAGGACGGTCAGCGGGGTGCGCAGCAGCGGCCGCGGGTCCCAGGTGTAGTCGCGCAGGACGCGGTAGTCGGCCCGCAGGGTCGGCAGCGCGTGCTCGCGCAGGTCCTCGTCGTCGAGCACGGTGCCGGGGTCCAGGCGCCGGACCTCCGCCAGCAGGCCGTCGTCGTCCGGCAGGTCCGTGCGGCCCGCGTGCTGCTCCGGTGCCGTCTGGCCGGAGACCACGAGACGCACCGGGGCGTCGACGGCGGCCGGCTCGAGGAGTCGCGTCGCCTCGTAGGCGACGAGGGCGCCCATGCTGTGCCCGAGCACGGCGAACGGTCGGGTCCGCGCCCGCGAGCGCCAGGCGTCGGCCACGACCTCGGCGATCGCCTGGGCTGTGGGCAGCTGCTCCTGCGTGCTGCGGTTCTGACGTCCGGGGTACTGCACGGCCCACAGCTCGACGTCCGGGGCGAGGGCAGCGGCCAGCGCCACGAACGAGTCCGCGGCCGCGCCGGCGTGCGGCAGGCACAGCAGGTCCGCGGACGCCCCAGCCTCGCGGCGGAGGCAGCGTAACCAGCCGTCGGCGTCAGTCACGGCTCACCCGCCGAGACGGACTGGCAGGCTGTCGATGCCGCGCAGCAGCAGCGAGCGACGGAACGCGACCGCGTCGAGATCGGTGGCGTGCACGTCGGGGAACCGCTCGAACAGCGACCGGAGGGCCACCTCGCCCTCCAGCATCGCCAGCGGACGGCCCAGGCAGTGGTGGATGCCGTGGCCGAACGTCAGGTGTCCCTTGGTGTCGCGGCGCACGTCGAAGCGGTCGGGGTCCGGGAAGCGCGCGGGGTCGCGGTTCGCGGCCGCCCCAGCCACGAGCACCATGCTGTAGGCGGGGATGCTCACGCCGTCGATCTCGACGTCCTGCGCGGCGAACCGCGTGGTGGTCTCCGGCGGGGCGTAGAGGCGCAGGACCTCCTCCACCGCGTTCGGCCACAACGTCGGGTCGGCCTTCAGGACGTCCAGCTGCTCGCGGTGGCGCAGCATCAGGTAGCTGCCGATGCCGATTAGGCTCACCGACGCCTCGTACCCGGCCAGCAGCAGCACCAGGGCGACGGAGACGAGCTCGTCCTGGCTCAGGCGGGCCTCGTCGACGTCCCGGGCTTGGATGAGCGCCGACAGCAGGTCGTCGCCCGGCGCGGCCCGGCGCCGCTCGACGAGGTCGAGCATGAAGTCGACCACCTCCTCGGCGGCCGCCCCGCGCGCCTCGGCCCGCTCGGGGTCCATGATGAGGATCTCGGCGCTCCATCGACCGAAGTCGCTGCGCCGGCCCTCCTCGACGCCGAGCAGCTCGCAGATCACCTGGATCGGGAGCGGGTGCGCGAACGAGGCCACCACGTCGGCGTCGGGGGTCTCGGCCATCGTGTCGAGCAGACCGTCGACGATCTGCTGCACGCGGGGCCGCATCGCCATGACCCGGCGCGCCGTGAACTCCCGCGCGACGAGCTTGCGCAGCCGGGTGTGGCTGGGCGGGTCGCTGGTGCCCATGTTGTTCACGAAGTAGTGCTTGGCGCGGTCGCTGAAGCCGAGGTAGGCCGGGAAGTCGACGTCGACGTCGGGGTACTGGGCCTTCGGGTCGCTGCTCAGGCGCAGGTCCGTGAGGGCGGTCCGGGCCTGCTCGTACCCGGTCACGAGCCACGCGTCCTGGCCGAAGAACCGGACGGGCGTGACGGGCCGACGCTCGCGCAGCTGGGCGTACGTGTCGTACCAGTCGACGTGGAAGGCGTCGGAGTCCAGGTCCGGCACCTCCGGCAGCGCCGTCATGACACGACCTCGAACCGCGGCAGGGGGAACACGAGTGATCCGCCCCCTGCCAGGAACTCGGCCTCGCGCTCCACGAAGCCGTCGCGGTAGATCCACGGCAGGACCAGCAGCTGGTCGGGCCGGCGCGCCTTCGCGTCCTCCTCCGAGACGATCGGGATGCCAGTCCCCGGCGTGAACGTCCCCGCCTTCTCCGGGCTGACCTCGCCGATGCACGGCAGGTCCTCCGCGGTCAGGCCGCAGTACTGCAGGATCACGTTCCCCTTGGTGGACGCGCCGTACCCGAGGGTGGTCCGGCCCTGCGCGCGCGACCGGTCGAGGAAGTCCACGAGCCGGTCGCGGTGCTCCTCGGTCTGCCGGGCGAACGTCTCGTACGGAGCCGGTGTCGCGAGCCCGGCAGCGCGTTCCGCAGCCCGGATCCGGTCGAGAGCCTCCGTGTTCGGCGCGTGCGGACCGCCGCGGTGCCCGAGCGTCACCCGGAGGCTGCCGCCGTACACGTCGGTGACCTCGGCGTCGATCACGACGAGGTCGCTCCTCTCAGCCATCCAGTCGAACTGGGCGAGCGCGTAGTACTCCAGGTGCTCGTGGCAGACGACGTCGTACGCGCCGGCGTCGAGCATGGAGGCAAGGTAGCTCTGCTCGGCCACCCAGAGGCCGTCTGGGGCGAGGACGTCGCGCACGTCGCGCATGAAGGCCACCGGGTCCGGCAGGTCGTAGTACATGGCCACGGAGGTCACGATCCGCGCCCGGCGCTCGCCGTACCGCTCCTGGAAGGCTTCGGCGGAGAACGGCCCGGCGACCAGGTCGGCGCCGTCGGGGTACAGGTGCCGGAACTTCTCCCCGACGAGGTCGAAGCCGACCAACGTGGGCGCGTCGGGCAGGTAGGAGCGCAGAAGCGTCGAGTCGTTGCTGCCGATGTCGACCACGAGGTCGGAGGGGCCGACGTCGACCTTGGCGCGCACGGACGCGACGAGCGAGCCGAGGTGGTTGATCATGAAGGGTCGGATGCCCGAGCGGTATCCGTAGCCGTCGTTGAACATCAGCCCGAAGTCTGCGGTGTGGCGGAGCTGGACGAGACCGCAGCCAGGCGGTGTGCACCGGACGAGGTCGAGCGGGACGGACGGCACGGCAGCGTCCGGGCGGTCCGGGAAGACGCTCGTGAGTGCCTGGTCGCCCAGGGACAGGATCGGTTCGAGGTCGGTGTGTCCGCAGATGCGGCAGGCCGAGATGCTCACGTCGACGACCCTACTCGACGCCCGCGCCGCCGGAGAAGCGCGGATTTCGTCCGTGGAGGTGCTCGCGCACGGGTCGGGGCGTCCTTCGGTTGCGTCGCGCGCCGGGCCTGTGGGCACAATGGCACATGCGCATCCTTGGGGGATTGTTCGGGATCATGATGGTGCTGTCAGCCGGTTCGACTGCTGCGGTCGAGGCGAGGCCCGCCGGGCCGGAGGAGTCCTGGGACGACCGGAAGGTCCATCGTCTGGTGACGCAGATGACGGTCGAGGAGAAGCTGTCCTTCGTCTACTGGAACTACAACCTGGACGACCCCTTGGAAAAGCTCTGGCTCCCTGGTGTCCCTCGGCTGGGGATCCCTCAGCTGAGCGGGACGGACGGCCCCGCCGGTGTGACGATCAGTCGTCCGGCCGTCGCCATGCCGGCGCCGGTGGCGCTCGCGTCGACCTTCGACGAGGACCTGGCGCGAAAGTACGGCGAGGTGCTCGGACGAGAGGGGCGTGCCGCGCGACAGGACGTGATCCTCGGTCCTATGGTCAACAACATCCGGGTGCCACAGGCCGGCCGGAACTTCGAGACGTTCAGCGAGGACCCGCTGCTCACGGGCCGCATCGCGGCCTCGCAGGTCCGCGGGGTGCAGAGCCAGGGGCTGATGACCTCGGTCAAGCACTACGCGGCCAACACGCAGGAGACCGACCGCTACACGACCGACGTCGACATCGACGAGCGGACCTTGAGGGAGATCGAGCTGCCCGGCTTCGAGGCGCCGATCCGCGCCGGGGCGTCCTCGGTCATGTGCGCCTACCCGAAGGTCAACGGCACCTTCGCCTGCAGCAACGAGACCCTGTTGACCTCGATCCTGCGTGAGCAGTGGGACTTCGAGGGCTGGGTCATGTCGGACTGGGGCGCGGCGCACGCCACCGAGGACATCGAGGCGGGCCTGGACCAGGAGATGGGGGTCGACGTCAACCCCGACGGCTCGCTCGCGCCCGGAAAGTTCTTCGGCGACGCGCTGGGCAGGGCGATCGAGGAGGGTCGCATCCCTGAGTCGCGGCTCGACACGTCGGTGACGCGCATCCTCACCCAGATGGAGCGGTTCGGGCTGCTCGACGCCGACCCGCCCGCCCGCCCCGAGCGCGACGTCGCGGGTGGCGTCGCGGTCGCGCAGCGGGTGGCCGAGGACGGCGCCGTGCTGCTGCGGAACGAGGACGACGTGCTGCCGCTCGACCCGGACGCGCAGCAGGACCTGGCCGTGATCGGGCCGACGGCGAAGGAACCCAAGGTCACCGGCCTCGGCAGCTCCTACGTCGAGCCCGACTACGCCAACGCCCCGGTCGACACCATCCGCGAGCGGGCCCAGGGCGCCGACGTCAGCTACGAGGTCGGGGAGGAGCTGCGGGGGACGCCGATCGGGCCCGACGCGCTCCAGCCCGCGTTCGAGGGCGGGCGCCTGACCCCCGATGCCGGCGGCGTGCTGTACGAGGGGACGCTCACCGTGCCCGAGACCGGCGTGTACCGGCTCGCGGTCCGGATGGACGGCGGCAACGGCGGCCTGGTGGTCGACGGCGCCGCGCCGATCGGTGTCGGCGACGTGTTCGGCCCCCTGACCAGCGTCCCGATCCGCCTGGAGGCCGGAGAGCATGATCTGCAGCTGACGGGGACCGCGCCGCCCGGAGGCGACCCGACCGTCGACGTCGACCTCACGTGGGTCACGCCCGACGCCGCGCAGCAGGCGCAGGACGCCGCCGTCGAGGCAGCGCGCGACGCCGACGTCGCGGTGGTCTTCGGCTACGACGACGGCGCCGAGACGGCCGACCGCACGTCGTTGGGCCTCCCCGGACGCCAGGACGAGCTCATCGCGGCGGTGGCGGCCGCGAACCCGAGGACGGTCGTGGTGCTCAACACCGGGTCGTCGATCACCATGCCGTGGCTCGACTCCACGCAGGCCGTGCTCGACATGTGGTACCCGGGACAGGCCGGTGCCGAGGCGACGACCGCGCTGCTCTTCGGCGACGCGGAGCCGGGGGGACGGCTGACCCAGACGTTCCCCCGCTCGGTCGAGGAGACGCCGGTCGGGGCCGACGCGCGCCGGTTCCCCGGCGTCGACGGCACCGTGCACTACGACGAGGGCATCTTCTCGGGCTACCGCTGGTACGACCAGCAGGACGTCGACCCGCTGTTCGCCTTCGGGCACGGTCTGTCGTACACGACGTTCCGGTACGGGCCGCTCACTGTGCGGCCGGCCCGCGACGGGGGCCTGGTCGCCCGCGTCAAGGTGGCCAACACCGGTGACCGCGCCGGCTCGGAGGTCGTCCAGGCCTACCTCGGGGCCAGCCCGAGGGTCGACCTCCCCCAGGCGGAGCGTCAGCTGGCGGGCTTCGAGAAGGTCCGGCTGGCCGCGGGGGAGTCGCGCTGGGTCACGGTGCGCATCGAGCCGCGCGCCCTGCAGCATTGGGACGTCGAGCGCGACGCCTGGGTGACGGGCACCGGCCGCCGGACCGTGGAGGTCGGGTCGTCCTCCAGGGACCTGCGCCGCAGCGCCGAGGTGATGGTGCGGGAGAAGCGCCGCTAGGCCTGGCCGCCGCGCGGGGGACGGGGGCGACCTCCGCGTCCGTCACCCGTGCGGCGCCCGCCCGCGTCGCGGCGCGGGCCGCCGCCCGCGCGACCGTCCGGCCGGGGGCCTCCGCCTGGGCGGCCGCGCCGCCCCCGCTGGTCGCCCGGTCCGCGCGCGGCGCCGCCACGGGACCCGTCGAGGAGCTGGAACAGCGTGATCCACTGGTCGGGGTGCACGAAGGCGACGATCTCGTCGTGGTGGACGTCGGCGCGCGCGAACGCGCTGTCGACCTTCGAGCGCGGCCACTCCCGGGTCAGCGACCGGTAGAGGCTGCCGCCCTTGCCGACGAAGCCGATCTCCACCATGTCCGCGAAGCGCGACCTCGCCGCCGCGTCGCGCAGGAGGGGCTGTGGGCGGCGGCGCAGCCGCATGATCGCGGAGTGCACGCGCGGCACCGGTGTGAACAGCGTGCGGTCGACCTTGGCGACGTACTGCCACTCGAAGGTCGGCCACGTGGTGACGGTGAGGGCCGTCCACCGTCCGTAGTCACCCGTCCGCTTGCGCGCGAACTCCTGCTGGGTCACGAGGGTCGCCGACGTCAGGGTCGGGGCGGTCAGGCACCAGTCGACGATGGCGGAGGTGATGCCGTAGGGGATCGCGCCGACGAACTGGAACGGCTCCTCGGGGTGAGGCGCGGTCAGGAAGTCGGCGTGGACGACCTCGATGCTCGTCTCCTGGGCCAGGTCGGTCGAGAGTCGTCGCGCGAGGCGCTGGTCCAGCTCGTAGGTGCGTACCCGCCCGGCGCGTCGGGCGAGCTCGCGGGTGAGCAGCCCTTCGCCGGGACCCGCCTCGACGACGAGCCCGTCGGGGTCGACGTCGGCGGCGTCGGCGATGCGCCGGATGGTCGCCGGGTCGCGCAGGAAGTTCTGGCCGAGGACCCGCCGGTCGCGGTCGCGCTGGCTGCGGCCGCCCACCGGCCGCTGCGGGCGACCGGAGGAGGGTCCGCGCCCTCGCGGACGGTCTTGCGGACCTGCCATGGGCTCCTGCTCCTCGTCGGTGCGCCGGCGGGACGGGCCCCGTCGGTACGTCTCAGGATACGGTGGGGACGCGCCGGTCCGACGCGTCGGGCGGTGCGCCTGACGCCGTCAACGCGAGGAGGAGTCGTGTCCCACGTGGTCCCGCCGATGTCCGACGAGAAGGCCCTGCTCGCCTGGCTGGCCGAGATGCGCGCGCACGAACCGGTCTGGCGCGACGAGTACGGCGTGTGGCACGTGTTCCGCCACGCGGACGTCCGCGAGGTCCTGAAGGACACCGCCACGTTCTCCTCCGACCCGAACCGGGTGATCGAGGGCTCCGAGCCGACCCCGGGGATGATCCACGAGATGGACCCGCCGGACCACCGCGCGCTGCGCAAGGTGGTCAGCAGCGCGTTCACCCCACGGATGGTCGAGAACCTGGAGCCGCGAGTCCGCGAGGTCGCACGCGATCTGCTCGACGCGGCCGGACCGCGTTTCGACCTCGTGCAGGAGATCGCCTTCACGCTGCCCGTCACCATCATCGGAGAGATGCTCGGCCTGCCGCGCGAGGACCAGGAGCAGTTCGGCTCCTGGTCGGCCTCCCTCATCGACATCCAGATGGACGACCCGACCGACCCGGCCCTGGCGGAGCGCATTGCGGCGATCCTGGATCCTCTGACGTCGTACCTGCAGCGCCTGTGCGCCGAGCGCCGCGCCGCGCCCGCCGACGACCTGGTGAGCAAGCTCGTCCTTGCAGAGGTGGACGGGCGCGGGCTCGACGACGTGGAGGCGGCGAACTTCTCGACCGCGCTCCTCCTCGCGGGCCACGTCACCACCACGGTCCTGCTCGGCAACATCGTCAACACGCTCGATGAGCATCCCTGGGCGTGGGATCTCGCCCGCGAGCACCCGGACCGGATCCCCGCCATCGTCGAGGAGGTCCTGCGCTTCCGTCCACCCTTCCCGCAGATGCAGCGCACGACGACTGCCCCGGCGCGGGTCGGCGGCGTGGACCTCCCGGCCGACGTCATGGTGAACGTGTGGGTGCTGTCGGCCAATCGCGACCCGGAGGCGCACGAGGACCCCGATCGCTTCGACCCCGACCGCGGGGTGCGCGGCGCGGCGCAGCTCTCCTTCGGCCACGGCATCCACTTCTGCCTCGGGGCACCGCTCGCGCGCCTCGAGAACGTCGTCGCGCTCGAGGAGATCGTCCGGTCCCGCGGCCGGCTCGTGGTCGACCGCGAGGACCCGTCGTTCGCGATGTTCGACCAGATCGTCCTCGGGGTGCGCACCATGCCGGTCCACGTCTAGGTCGTGGGTCTCGTCGGTGCACGTCCCGTGGGGGACGGACCGCTGCGTCGGCTCCTCGACGCCCGCCTGGTCGTCGGCGAGGCGTTCGCGCACGGGGACGAGGACGGCCTCACCCCGGCGGAGCGCCTTCTGGTCGTGGGGGCCGTGCCGGCGCGCCGACGTGAGTTCGCCGCGGGGCGCCGTCTGGCGCGCTCGGCGCTTGACGAGCTCGGCGTCCGCGCCGACTCGATCCTCTCGGGACCGCGGGGCGAGCCGATGTGGCCGGTGGGCGTCGTCGGAAGCATCACCCACTGCAGCGGCTACGTGGGCGTCGCGGTCGGCCGCCGCACGGAGGTGCGCGCCGTCGGGATCGACGCCGAGCCGGACGAGCCGCTGCCCGAGGGCATCCTGCACAGCATCGCCGACCCGACGGAGGTCTCGATGGTCGCGGACCTGACGGCGAGCGCTCCCGGACCTGCATGGGACAGGCTCGTGTTCTGCCTCAAGGAGGTGGTCTTCAAGGTGTGGTACCCGCTCGCCGGGAGCTGGCTCGACTTCGACGACGCGGCGGTGGTGGTCGACCGGGGCTCGGCGACCTTCCGGGCGACGTTGCTGCGCCCGGCTCCCGAGCTCGCCGCGCTCGGGCTGCCCTCGACGTTGCAAGGGTCGTGGGTGCGGCACCGGGGCATCCTGGTGGCCGCCGTACGCATCGACGACCTCGAGGGGAGCGCAGGATGATCGACCGCGGTGACGACGTGTGGTTCCGAAGGCTGAACGAGGGGCAGCGCGACGCGCCGCTGTTGTTGGTGCTCCCGCACGCCGGCGGGTCTGCCACCTACTACCGGCCGCTCGGTGCCCTGCTGCCAGAGCTCGAGGTGCTGGCGGTGCAGTACCCGGGCCGCCAGGACCGGCACCGGGAGGCGCAGCTGCCGTCGATCGAGGCGCTCGCCGAGGAGGTCTCGACGCGACTCGCCCCCCGTGCCGCGGCGCGGACGCTGGTGCTGTTCGGTCACAGCATGGGCGCGGTCGTGGCCTTCGAGGTTGCACGACGGCTTGAGGGTCGGGGCACGGCGGTCGCGCACCTCGTGGTGTCCGGCCGGGGTGCGCCGGGGTGGTCGGAGGCGGCGCCGGTCACGCTCGACGACGACGCGCTGCTGACCGAGCTCCTGCGCCTCTCGGGGACCGACGTCGCGGTGCTGGACGACCCGGAGATCCGCGCCCTGGTGCTGCCCGCGGTGCGGGCCGACTACCGCATCGTCCGCGCCTACCGCGGGTCGGCGGACGCCGTCGTCCAGGCCCCGCTCACCGTCATGCACGCCCGCGACGACCCGCTCGTGCCGGCAGACGCGGTTGCCGGATGGCGGCGGAACTCGCGCGGAGCGCTGACGGAGCTCACCTTCCGCGGCGGCCACTTCTACCTCGTGGACCAGGTCGCCGAGGTGGCGGAGGTGCTCAGGCGGGCCGCGACGGGCTAGGATCGACGTAGTTCTCACGGGCCAGGACGACCAGCACGATCCGACCAGTGGAGGAAGGGGGCGTCCACCGATGGAGCACGCGCCGACCTTCGTGGACACGGCTGCCGCGGGACGCGGAGCCGTGCTCGATCGAGAGCGCGCCGATCCGCGCGACGCCTTGCTCGGCTGGCTCGCCGAGCGTGCCGCGGCTCGCGCCCTGCGGGTCGAGCGGACCTCGTTCGCCGACCTTGAGCACTGGAGCCTCGACGGCACGCACGGAGCGATCCGGCACGATTCCGGCCGGTTCTTCTCGGTCGAGGGGTTGGCCGTCGCGACGAACCACGGGTGGCGGCGCGAGTGGTCGCAGCCGATCCTGCTGCAGCCGGAGGTCGGGTTCCTCGCCCTGCTCGTGCGGGAGGTCGACGGCGTCATGCACGCGCTCGTCCAGGCCAAGGTCGAGCCCGGCAACCTCGGGAAGGCGCAGCTGTCGCCGACGATCCAAGCGACGCGCAGCAACGTCCTCGGCGTGCACCGTGGCCACGCGGTGCGCTACATCGAGCACGTCAACGGCACGGCTCCGGGCCACGTGCTGCTCGACGTCCTGCAGTCCGAGCAGGGGTCGTGGTTCCTGCGCAAGCGCAACCGGAACCTCGTCGTGGAGGTGCAGGAGGACGTCGAGCCGCACCCGGACTTCCGCTGGACGCCCCTGTCGGTGCTGCGCTCGGCACTGCTCGTCGACAACGTTGTCAACATGGACCTGCGCAGCGTGATCTCCTGCCTACCGACCACCGGACGCCTCGGCCCCGTCGACGACGGCGGCCCCGTCGTCGACGAGCGCGTGCAGGCCCTGCGCCGCTCCCTCGCGGCCCGACCGGAGCCCGACCACGCGCTGCGCCGGTGGGTCACCGACATCCGGTCCCGGCGCGAGCTGGTGCAGCGGCTGCGCCCGCTCTCCGACACGGCGTCGTCCGGCTGGGTCCTCGGCGAGGACGCCATCGAGCACGTCGACGGCAAGTACTTCTCCGTCTTCGGCATCACGGTCACCGCCAGCGGACGCGAGGTCGGCTCGTGGTCGCAGCCCATCGTCGCCGCGGCGAGCCCGGGGCTCCTGGCCCTGCTCGTCACCCAGGTCGACGGTGTGCTCCGCGCCCTGGTGCAGATGCGCACCCAGGCGGGCGGCTTCGAGGTCGCCGAGCTCGCACCGACCGTGCACTGCCAGCCCGCGAACTACGCCGACCTGCCCGAGTCGGCCGCGCCCCCGTACCTCGACGTCGTCGCGACGGCCGACGAGGGATCGGTGCTGTACGACTCGTGGCAGTCCGAGGAGGGCGGACGCTTCCACCACCTCCAGAACCGGTACGTCGTCGTCGAGGTGCCGCCGTCCTTCGACACGTCGCAGACCCCGGAGCACCGGTGGGTGACCCTGGGCGAGATCGGCGACCTGCTCACGCACGAGAACTACGTCACCATCGAGCTGCGCACGCTCATGGCCTGCGCGCTCGCCCTCGCACAAGGGGAGCACCCGTGAAGCGCACCATCGACGACCTCGCCGTCTTCGGGGGGCCCGCAGCTTTCCTCAACACCGTCACCGTCGGTCGCCCTTCGATGGGGGACCGTGAGCGCTTCGAGTCGCGCATGGCCTGGGTGCTGAACAACGAGTGGCTCACGAACAGCGGCCCGTTGGTCAGCGAGTTCGAGACCGCCGTCGCCGAGATCGCCGGGGTCAGGCACTGCGTGGCCACGAGCAACGCCACAGTGGGCCTGCAGCTCGCGATGCACGCGGCGGGGGTCCGCGGCGAGGTCATCATGCCGGCCATGACGTTCGCGGCGACGCCGCACGCCGCTAGCTGGATCGGTCTGGAGCCGGTCTTCTGTGACGTCGACCCGGTCACGGGGCTGATCGACCCCGACGACGTGAAGCGGCGCATCACCGAGCGCACCGGGGCCGTCGTCGGCGTCCACCTGTGGGGCCAGGTCGCGCCGGTCGAGGAGCTCGACCGACTCGCGCACGACCACGGCCTGGTCATGCTCTACGACGCCGCCCACGCCCTGGGGTGCACGCGCGACGACCGGCCAGCGGGCAGCTTCGGCGACGCCGAGGTCTTCAGCTTCCACGCGACCAAGGTGGTCACGTCCTTCGAGGGCGGGGCCCTGGTCACCGACGACGCCACGCTCGCCGCGCGGGCCCGGAGCATGCACAACTTCGGCCTCGGCCAGGGCGGACGGGTGGAGCACGTCGGCACCAACGCGAAGATGAGCGAGGCGTCGGCCGCCATGGGCCTCACCTCGCTCGACGCGTTCGCTGAGGTCTGCGAGCACAACCGCCGCAACCACGAGCTGTACGCCGAGGAGCTGCGCGGCGTGAAGGGCCTGCGGCTGCACGAGCTCGACCTTGAGGAGCGCAGCAACTACCAGTACGTGATCGTCTCGGTGGATCCCGCGCACACCGGGATCGACCGAGACGAGATTATCAGGGTGCTCGCTGCCGAGCAGGTGGTCGCGAAGCCGTACTTCTCGCCGCCGTGCCACCTCATGGAGCCCTACCGGACCGAGACCCCCCAGCGCATCGAGAGCGCGGAGTGGCTGGCGGCGCAGGTCGTCGCCCTGCCCACCGGGCCGGGCGTCTCGGCCGAGGACATCCGCAGGATCTGCGACGTGCTGCGGCTGGTCGTCGCCGACGGGGAGCACGTCGCGCGCCGCCTGACCGCAGCGAGGAACGCACCGAGCTAGGGCCCCGGACAGGGGCACGTCCACACCTATGGAGACATCGATGAAGGTTCTAGACGTGGCACGACCCGGCGTCGACCACCACACGGCACGCGACCTCGTCGCCGAGCGACTCCGCTCGATGGGCGAGGACGGGGTCGAGGCGAAGGCGGCACACCTGGCCGCCCTCGTCTCCCACTACGGGGCGCACCCGTTCACCCCGCTGGAGCAGATGCGCCAGAGGCTCGGCCTGGACCGCGACGAGTTCGCGGCCGTGCTGGAGGTGTTCGACCGCGTGCCCGAGCTGGCGCTGGCCGTGGAGCACGGCCCGGCGGGCAAGTACTGGAGCAACACGATCAAGCCGCTCAACGAGGCCGGTGCGCTCGACGCCGCCGTCGAGCGACGCTTCGCCTTCCCCGTGAGCGTCGGCCTGTACCCGGGCCCGACGTGCATGTTCCGGTGCCACTTCTGCGTGCGTGTGACCGGGGCGCGGTACGCGGCGGACTCCCTCACCCCCGGCAACGAGGTCCTGGCCTCGGTGATCGACGAGGTGCCGAACGACGGTCGCACGACCATGTACATGTCCGGTGGGCTCGAGCCGCTGACCAACCCGGGTCTGGGCGAGCTGATCACCCGCGCCGCGAACCGCGGGCTCGACCTGACGATGTACACGAACTCCTTCGCGCTCACCGACGCGACCCTGTCGCGGCAGCCGGGGGTCTGGGACCTCGGGGCCCTGCGCACCTCGCTCTACGGCCTGAACGACGAGGAGTACGAGGAGACCACCACGAAGAAGGGTGCGTTCAGCCGCGTCAAGGCCAACCTGCAGCGGTTCATGCACCAGCGACAAGAGCGGGGCAGCGACCTGCGGCTCGGCTTCAACCACATCATCCTCCCCGGCCGCACGGGGCGGCTGATCGACCTCGTCGACTTCATCGCCGAGCTGAACGAGTCCAGCCCCGACCGTCCGCTCGACTTCGTCACCGTGCGCGAGGACTACAGCGGTCGCGACGACGGCCGGCTCGACGAGCAGGAGCGAGACGAGCTCCTCCACGGTCTCGACGCGTTCGTGGAGTACGCCGAGCGGCATACCCCGGGGATGACGATCGACCTCGGCTATGCGCTGGAGAGCCTGCGTCGCGGGGTCGACGCGGAGCTGCTCCGGATCCGGCCGGACACCATGAGGCCCACCGCGCACCCGCAGGTCGCCGTCCAGGTCGACCTGCTGGGCGACGTGTACCTGTACCGGGAGGCTGGCTTCCCCGACCTCGACGGAGCCCACCGCTACATCGCCGGGCGGGTCACCTCCGATCACAGCCTGCACGACGTGCTGCGCGAGTTCGTCGAGTCGGGGCGCGAGGTGGAGCCGGCTCCCGGCGACGAATACTTCCTCGACGGCTTCGACCAGTCGGTCACGGCGCGGTTGAACCAGCTCGACCAGGATGTCGCCGATGGGTGGGGACGCTTCCGCGGGCTCGTCAGGGCGAGTTGACGGTGCAGGCACGTCAGCTGCGCGTCGCTGGAGGGTGGGAGTTCACGCCGACGGTGCACCACGACGCACGCGGAGTCTTCGCGTCCCCCTTGCAGGAGGAGGCGTTCGTGGCGGCCGTCGGGCACCCCTTCCCCGTGGCGCAGACGAACCACATCGTCTCCGACCGCGGGGTCCTGCGCGGTGTGCACTTCACCGCGTCGCCCGGTCAGTCGAAGTACGTCCACTGCGCCGCCGGTCGGGCGCTCGACGTCATGATCGACGTGCGCACGGACTCGCCGACGTTCGGCACCTGGGAGGCTGTGGAGCTCGACCCACGGCGATGCAACGCGCTGTACTTCCCGATCGGGACCGCGCACGCCTTCATGGCGCTCGAGCCCGGCACGATCATGTCCTACCTCGTGAGCACGCCGTACGATGCGGAGCTCGAGCTGGCGATCGACCCGTTCGACCCCGAGCTGGCCCTCCCGTGGCCGGCTGACGTGCCGGCCCTGCTGTCCGGTCGTGACGAGGTGGCGATGTCCTTCGCGCAGGCCCGCGCCGGAGGGCTGCTGCCACGGTCGGGTCCGAGGATGGTGGCAGAGGGCGTCGAGCCCTAGGGTCGCGCCGCGAGCACGGCGACCAGGTCGGCCACCCGTTCGGCAGCCGGGAGCGCGAGATGCGGGCCGATGGGCAGGCTCAGCACTTCCCGGGCCAGACGTTCGGCGTGCGGGAGGGAACCGGCTCGGTGTCCGTGGTCCGCGTAGGCCGCGCTCAGGTGCACCGGGGTCGGGTAGTGGACGAGGGTCTCGACTCCGTGACGGGTGAGCTCTCGCTGCAGCGTCTCCCGGTCGTGGCAGCGGACGACGAAGAGGTGCCAGGCAGACCGGCCCTGGTCGTGCGGGGGGAGGCGGACACCAGATGCCTCCTCGAGCCGGTCGAGGTAGAGCGCGGCGATGGTCGCGCGGCGAGCGTTCCATGCGTCCAGCAGCGGCAGCTTCGCGCGCAGGACGGCCGCCTGGATCTCGTCCAGGCGACTGTTCGTGCCTCGGACCTCGTGCACGTACTTGGCCACGGACCCGTAGTTGCGCAGGAGGCGGACCCGTCGAGCCAGGTCGTCGTCGTCGGTGACGACGGCCCCGCCGTCACCGAGAGCGCCCAGGTTCTTGCCCGGATAGAAGCTGAAGGCAGCCGCGGTGGACCCGGATCCGACGACGGCGCCGTCCCGTCCGCGGGCACCCGTGCTCTGAGCCGCGTCCTCGACGAGAGCGAGACCGTGACGGTCGGCGACCCGGCGGATCGCGGCGAGATCGGCGACCTCGCCGTACAGGTGCACGACGAGGATGGCGGCCGTCCGCGGCGTGACGGCGGCCTCGACCGCCTCGACGTCGACGAGGTAGCCGTCGGGTGACGGCTCCACGGGTACGGGGCGGGCTCCGCAGCGGGAGACGGCGAGCCAGGTGGCGATGAAGGTGTGGGCGGGGACGATGACCTCGTCACCAGGACCGACGCCCAGTGCGGTCAGACTGAGCTCCAGCGCGTCGCAACCGCTGCCGACCGTGACGCAGTGCGCGGCAGAGCATGCCGCGGCGAACTCCGCCTCGAACGCCTCGGTCTGGGCGCCGAGCAGGTAGCGCCCGGACGCGAGGACCCCGCTCACCGCGGCGTCGATCTGGGGACGAAGCTCCACGTAGGCCGCGTCGAGGTCGAGGAACGGGACGTCGATGGTCATCGGCCTGCTCAGACGCGGTAGGGATCGTGGGCGTCGTCGCCCTCGTCGAGCAGGGCGCGCAGGTAGGGTCCGTAGGTGCTCGAGGAGTGCCGCTCGGCACGCTCGAGCAGCTCAGCGTCGGAGAGGAAGCCGACGCGCCAGGCCACCTCCTCGGGAGAGCCGACGAGGGTCCCTTGACGCGCCTCGATGGTGCGCACGAAGTTCGAGGCATCGTTGAGCGAGTCGAAGGTGCCGGTGTCGAACCATGCGGTGCCGCGGGGGAGGACCTCCACGTGCAAGCGGCCCTCCTGGAGGTAGAGGCGGTTCAGGTCAGTGATCTCGAGCTCACCTCGGGCGGAGGGCACGAGAGTCTTGGCGTGCTCGACCACGTCGTCGGGGTAGAAGTACAGACCCGGCACCGCATAGGGCGAGCGGGGCCGCTGCGGCTTCTCCTCCAGGGAGATCGCCCGGCCGTCCTCTCCGATCTCGACGACCCCGTACGCCTGCGGGTTGGAGGTGCGGTAGCCGAAGATCGCCGCCACCTCGGTCTGGGTGTGTCGGCGCAGCTGGTAGCCCATGCCCGTCCCGTGGAAGATGTTGTCGCCCAGGACTAGCGCCGCCGGCTCCTGGCCGAGGTGCGACTCGCCGATGAGGAAGGCTTGGGCGAGGCCGTCGGGTGTCGGCTGCACCGCGTAGCTCAGGTTGACCCCGAAGGCGCTGCCGTCGCCCAGGAGACGCACGAACAGCTCTGCCTCGTGCGGACTCGTGATGATGAGGATGTCGCGGATGCCCGCGAGCATCAGGGTGGACAACGGGTAGTAGACCATCGGCTTGTCGTAGACCGGCACGAGCTGCTTGCTGATGCCGCGTGTGATGGGATGCAGTCGAGACCCTGTGCCCCCGGCCAGGATGATTCCGCGCATGTCTCGACCCTAGCGGTCCTTCTTCGCCCGCGGGGCGGTGGAGAAGGGCGCGGTCCCTGGAGCGCGACCAGGCGGGTGTCCGACCTGAGCTGGTCGCGGGGTCCTCGATGCACTCGGCGTGAGACCGAGCGCGCCGGTGGCAGAGGAGTCCGGCGGTCGCACGGACGGAACGCGCATCCAGCCCCGTCCATCAGCCCGCGAGGCCGTCCGGTCCCCGCGGGTCGACAGCGTCCCGCAGCGTGGCGAGACACGTCCGTCGGCGGATGCCGGGTTCATCGCCCGCGCCTCGTCGTCGGGCCGGGCGCCGGCGCACGATCGGAGGTGGCGTTCGACGACACGGTCGGTCTGGGCGTCTGGGCGTCTGGGCGGGCCTGCTCGTGCTCGTGTCGCTGCTCGGTAGCACCCCGGGGACACCCGATCTCGCTCGTGCTCAGCTGCGTGGCCGCGGTCCCCGAGGTGGTCGGGTGCTGCTCGATGGCGCTCCTCGTCGCGAGGCCGACCAGCGCCACACCGCCGCTGGTCGCGGCGTATCTGCTGGTGGGCCTCGAGGACGACGACGACGGCGGCTCCGGGGTGGCGCGACGCTGGCCCGACGCCGGTCTCGACTGCGGGACGTTCGTCCGTCGCGTCGAGGACGGGGGCGGGTCCCAGGGCAGGCACGCGGACGGGTTCTCCGGCTGCGCGCGCGAGTCGCAGTCGGCGTGGAGCGTCCGGCGGCCCCGTCTGCTGGCCGACGGCACCCTCGACGTCGCGATGTGGCCGGGCCTGGTCGACGTCGACTGGCTGTTCTGAGCCGACGCCAGGGCGCGTCGTCGCTCAGCCCTCGCGGATCGTCATGCGGGTGAGCCGGTCGCCCGCCACCTCGAACGCGAAACGGGAGCGACCGTTGGCGTGCGTCGAGCGCCAGTCGCCCACGACCGTGACGTGGCTGTCGTCCTGGATGCTGACCTCCTCGACGGTCAGGATGCCCTGGGAGCCGATGAACTCCCGAGCGCTCCAGGCCTTGATCTCGTCGCGACCGGTGAAGGTGCGACCCCAGTCGTCGACGACGGCGCCGGCGGCTAAGGCGTCGAGGAAGCCCTCGTCGTCGTGGCGGTTGACGGTCTCCACGAAGGAGGCCACGGGCTGGGGCAGGTGCGGTGCAGTCATGGGGGGTCTCCTCAGGGTCAGCGGGTCGTGTATCCGCCGTTGGCGAAGATGGTCTGGCCGGTGATCCACCAGCCCTCGGTCGCGAGGAAGCGGACGATCGGGGAGATGTCCTCGATCTGCGTCAGCTGGCCGCCCATCGCCTGCGACCGGTGGAACTCGACGCGCTCGGGCGTCTCCTGGCCGTAGAAGAACGGGGTGTCCATCGGGCCCGGCGCGATGGCGGTGACGGAGATCCCTCGCTCGGCGAACTCCTTCGCCGCGGCGCGCGTGAAGTGCTCGACCGGCGACTTGCCGCCGGCGTACGTCGAGTAGCCGTCGGTGAAGGCGCCGAGGAGCGACGTGACGATCGTGATGACCTTGCCGCCGTCGGCGACGTGCCGTCCGGCCTCCTTGATGAAGAAGTACGCCGCCTTGCTGTTGATGTCGAACATCGCGTCGTACTCGGCCTCGGTCGTGTCCGCGATGGGCTTGCGCAGCACCTTGCCGACGGTGTTCACCGCGACGTCGACGCGCCCGAGCGCCGACTCGGCGTCGGCGAACAGCCTCGCGACGTTGTCGGGGACGGTGAGGTCTCCGGTGAGGATCACGCCCTTGCCGCCCGCGGCCTCGACCGCGGCGAGCGTCTCCTCGGCGTCGGCGCGCGTGGACGCGGAGTTGTAGTGCAGGGCGACGTTCGCGCCCGCCTCCGCGGCCTGACGGCTGATGAGTCCTCCGAGGTTCTTGGCACCTCCGGCGACGAGGACGGTCTTGCCCTCCAGCGTGTGCGTGGACATGGTCACTCCTTCTATGTCGAGTGAATAGGAACATGTATCAGCGATACACGAGTACTGTAGCGACATGACAGAAGAAGTGCGAGCCGATACACGGACTCGTCTTCTCGACGCGGCCGCCGAGATGATCGCGAGCGCACCCGGCGAGGAGGTCTCGCTCAGGGCGGTGTGCGCTGCGGCCGGCGTGCAGATGCCGACGCTCTACCACTTCTTCGGCAACAAGCAGGGCCTGACCGACGCCGTCGTCGAGCGTGGGTTCGACCTCTACCTCGCCGAGAAGTCGGCCGGCGAGAGCACGGGAGACCCGATCCAGGACATCCGCGACGGGTGGGACGCCCACGTCGCGTTCGGCCTGAGGAACCCCGGGTTCTACACGCTCATGTACGGGAAGGTCCGCCCCGGCTACTCGCCGTCGGCGCAGGCCCGGCCGAGCGAGCTGCTGCGCGAGCTGACGAGGAAGGCGCACGAGCAGGGACGACTCTGCACGACCCCGGAGCAGGCGGCAGCGCACGTGCTCGTCACGAACATCGGCGTCACCCTCCGCCAGATCGTCCTCGCGACCGAGGACCGAGATCTCTCGATAGCCGTGCGCGAGGGAGTGATCGCCGCCATCACCGGCTCCGCGAGCTCGTCGCCGTCCCTCCAGGCCGACGTGCGTCGCGTCCTCGAGCACGCCGTGACGCAGCGTGACCTCCTCGGAGGGGAGGAGACGGCGCTGCTCACGAAGTGGCTGAGCCGTCTCCTCGCTGTGGGGTCGGACGGCTGACTCCTGCATCGCCGACGGTGCGCCCACCCCATCGCCGGCGGACGACGCCGCGCCTGGTCCCTCGCCCCGGCTAGCGTGCCGGGATGAAGCCGGATGCGTGGGCGCGTCTCGTGCGGGCGGGTGTGCTCCCTGCCGTCGTGACCACCGTCCTGATCGCCCTCGCGCTCGGTGTCGAGAACCTCGGGGTGGCCGCGACGATCGGGGTGCTGACCGGCCTGGTCGGGTGGGCGGTGGCCTCGTCGCAGCGCGCGGAGTCGCTCGGACGGCCGATGCCGGTGCTGGCGCTGGTGCTCGCTGCGGCGGTGGGCCCGGCGGTCTGCTTCGTCGTGAGCATCTGGGTCGGCCTGGGGAGGTCCGAGGCGGCAGGCGACTGGATCGTCCGTGGGGTGCAGGTCGGAGCGTGCTGCCTGCTCGTCGCGGCGGTCCTCGGTTTGCTCGGGCCGCGCACGCGCGAGGTGAGCGTGGGTCTGTGCCTCGTCGGGGCCGTCGTGCCGGCGCTGGTCGCCGTCCCGACGGGGATCGTCGCCCTGCGTACCGACGAGCGGGTCGAGGCTGCCGTGGACGACTTCCCAGTACGCGGCCCGAGCCGCCCGGCGGACGCCGATGAAGGAGCTGACGTCGCCGAGAGCGAGCTGATCGAGGTGGTCCGCGCGTGGCCAGATGCTGATCTGGCCTGCGCCGACCTCGCGCGGAGGTTCGAGGGCTGGACGGGGCGCGCCGTGGCGCCTGATCCTGGCGACCGCACGTGCACGCTCGAGCACTCCTCGGCATGGCTCGGTCGTCGCGCCGCGCTCCGCCCCGACGGGACCTTGGTCGTCGCCGCCTGGTCGCCGACGACGTCGTGGGTCGCGCAGGTAGCCACGGACCGGTAGCTCCATCAGGGCTCAACGGGCGAGGTGCAGTGCACCGACCCGGCGCTACCGTGCCTCATGGCATCGGCCGAGTGGTGGAGGTTCGTCGGGAGCTTCGTGGCGCCCGCGGTCGGCATCCCCGTGGTCGCGACGCTGGGCTCCGGCATCGAGGTGCTGGAGTCGGCGCTGTGGTCCGGCATCGCCGTCGGGCTGCTGGCCTGGAGTCTCGTCGAGGTGCTGGTGGCGCTGTTCGGCCCTGCCCCGCAGGCGGGTCGGCGAAGGGTGCCCCGCGCGGCCCTCGCCGTCCTGGCCACGCCAGTACCGGTGGTGTGCGGGGCCGCGGGCTTCTGGATCGCGCTCGGGACGTCGGACGCCGCGGGGACGGTCATGTGGTGGGCTGGCTGGATCGGTCTCGCGTGTGCGGCGCTGGCCGTGGTCACGGCGTTGCTCCTCCCGCGCCGGCGTGGACTCGCCACCGCGCTCTGCGCTGCCGCCGTGCTCGTGCCGGTCGTCGTCGGCGGAGCGATGGCGTTCTACGCCGCCCGGGTGGACGCGCGCCTCGCATCGGCAGCTGCCGACTTCCCGTCCGAGGGCGAGAGCCGACCGGCGCAGCCCGACGAGCCTGCCGCGGACTCGTCACCCGACGAGCCGCCCGAGGCGCTGCGGGTGTGGGACGACTCCGAGGTCACCTGCTCCGAGCTCTCTGACCGGTTCGAGCGATGGTCGGGTCGGCCGGCTCTCGAGAGCCCAGTGCTCGAGGGAGAGTCGTGCGCCGTCGAGGCCGAGACGTCGTGGACGGGCTGGCGAGCCGCCGTCCGCGCCGACGGCCGGTTCGTGGTGGTGGTCTGGTCGCCGACGGCGGACCTCTTCGTCTTCTAGTCGTTGTCGTCACGGGGGCCGCCGGTGGATCGCCGTGCTTCTTCTCGTACAGGTAGCGGTGGGCGACGGGACCGATGGTGATGTCGCTCGTCGGGTCGGAGATCCACTTCGGGCTGCCGAGCTGGTCGTAGGTGGTGGAGATCGTCTCGCGGTTGCGGCCGATCTCCGCGATGAGTGCGACGGCGAACAGCCTTTGGTACCGCGGGCAGGCGCGTGACGGGTCGACGGGCTCCTACCAGCTGGGCACGCGCACGTACGACCCGTCGGATGCGGCGTTCACGACGCCGGACACGTATCGGGTGGCTGCGCCTCCGACGGACCTGTCGGTGACGACTGATCCGTTGACGGCGAACACGTACACGTACGTGAACGGCAACCCCGTCAACATGATGGATCCCGATGGTCACCGGGTGACGTGCACGGAGGGGCCGAGTCCGTGCAGCGTGACGGAGAACGGGAAGACTCGTGAGACGGGCAAGACGGTTCGTCCGGATGGGTCGATCTACACGGCGGCTGAGCTGCAGCGTCGGGGTGAGGCGGAGCTGGCGGCGTCGATGTCGCGTCGCGAGGCGTTGGCGAAGAAGGCTGCTGCGGAGTTCGACTGGAAGGGCGCGTTGGTCGATCTGGGGGTCGAGGCCTCGGGTCTGGGTGACATCAAGCGGTGCGTGATGGACCGCGACGTCGGCGCGTGTGCGTGGGCGGTCGCGGGGACGGCTGGGGCGGCGATCTTCAAGGCCGGCAAGACGATCAAGAAGGTCAAGAACTTGATCGACAACGTCCGTTCGTTCAACGCCGCGAAGCGGGCTGCGTCGGCGGCGTTGAGCAAGCTCGATGGGCAGATCTCGAAGCAGGCGGCGGAGCTGAAGTCGCTGGCGGCGAAGGTGAAGCGTTCACCGAGCAGTAGTGCTGGTGGTGCTCGCAAGGCGAGTGCGAAGACGGAGGCTCCGAGGCGCGGGGGTGGGGGCAGCAGCAAGAAGTCTGCACCTAGTGACCGAGGTTCAGGCCGAGGGCTGAACAAGTACGGTGGATCTCTAGACGAGACAAGCAGCAACGCAGCGGGCGGCCGGATCTTTACCTCGACGGGGGCCATCGATCAGGATGATCTGACTCCAATTGTCCAGTCTGCCGTCATGCGGGATGATGAGGTTCACATCCTGAGCGGTGTTCATGGGTTTGCTGACGGCACCACAGAGGGACATCGTGCGTTCTTCGATGAGGATGTCGTGGCGTTCGGCGACCTCCCTGGAGTCAGCGTCTACGACATCGACTCGATGTCGCCGGCTGAGGTAGGTGCGGTCATGGAGAAGCCGGGCACGATTATTGGGGGGTTCTGCGAAAGTCGAGCCTGTCTCAAGCGGTGATGAAACGGCAGGAGTGATGGTCTTGAGTTCTAGTCCTCTGAAGGAATACGTAGGATTCATCTGGATTGGCGACGAGCCTGGAAAAAGGCTAAGCGTGTGGGCGACGTCGCCCCGAGAGGCGCGGGCGATGGTCATCGAAGAGTTCGGCGAGGGACACGTCATCTCGCTACGAAACATTCGGGAGGCACGAACAACGCGCTAGCAAGATCCGGTGTCGCGGAATCGGTCAATCGGGCTGAGAGGTGTGGAGACGGGATATCGCCATGCTCTAGGCAGGGCCCATAGCAACCGGACTGGTTGTTCGGCGGACTGGATGGGGCTTGAGGTGAAACCCGTCGCCCGGTATCACGACAGGCTGGTCCGGCAAAGTCTCGCGAATTAATTGCAGGGCGTTCTTGGAGGTTTGGGGTGAGTGCTTCGACAGTCGCGACTATGGGTGCGCTCTCATACGAATTCCCCGACCTCCTGCCCCTACTTCAAGAACACCTGGAGGACAACGAAGGTGAGATGCTCCCGCATCTCTACCTCGCTGACGTGATGCGATGGCTTGCGAAGCGGGCGACTGCCCGAGAAGACCTCTGCCGCGCAATTCTTCGATGGCTCGAGGACGCGTACGCGACCGGAAATGAGGAGATTCGCGGATTGTTGACAGTCAGCGGAGTCGAACTTATCCCCGACCCTGGCGAACCGGGATCGGAGTTGCGGACACTTCTAGGGCCCCGGCTTCGTTCGATCGACCCCTGGCCCACGTAACCGTGGGATCGCAACGTTGCTTTTCGAGCACGGCTTGATGACGATTGAGACAGCTGCACTCGTTGATGACAACTTGATCTGACGGTGAGCCCGGCAGCGATGACGCAGCAAACTCCTAGACCAGCCGTGGTAACAACAACTCGAGAACGGGAAGAAGTGAGCTCAGAGCCGACCCGGAGAAGCGCATTCTGCAGGCAGGAGAGGGAGAAGCCGTCAATGCTGTCGCATGAGGCTAGGCGGTTTCGGGCAACGAATTGATTGTGGTAGATCCGTCAGCCGGCCGCGTGAGTTTCCGCTCTACGTCTTCAGCTGGAACGCCCAAAGACTTCGGCTATCGAGCAAGTTAAGTGCGCAGCCCGCGTGGAGAGACGGACGATATCGAAGGAGAGATCGGTGGAAGAGTTCAAGTCGCGTTTCGACGTTGCGGCCCTCGCAGAATCGATGGCTGACACGATACGGGCGGACGCGGAGGCTTGGGAAAATAACACCCTCGGGTCTTTCCTCTCAGGGCTATCTGGGTGGTTGGAAGACATGCACGGGTACTACGAGGCGCGCGGAGAGGAGACCCCGGCGCAACCGACGTTGCAAACGCTCGCTGATCTACTGCGAGCTGCCAAGGTGTACGAGTGAGCTCGTCTCCATTCCACCGCTACTACGGACGACGTAGGCCGATGCGAGGACGCTCCCGGCAACGTTGTTCGATGCAGATGGTGCGCTTCCTGATTGGCGGATCTCTCGGCGGGCTGCGGAGTTGAAGCCTCAGGCGGTGGCGGTGAACTTCAAAGGCTCGACCGCTGAGGATGTAAAGCGCGGCATTGAACTTCAAGGTCGGCCTAGGGGAGGTCTGTGGCGAGTGCTGCGACAGCGCCGATGGGTGCGCTCCCTGCAGCTGTCTCGCCGTCGGCGCTCCATGGCGAGTTCAGTACGAGAAATCCGATGGTCGGGACGCTGTTGAGTCTGGGGCGCCAGGCATCGACTGTGTGCCCCAACCTCGAAGATGCGAGGCGAGAATGACTATTGCGAATCACCTGGAACGGTTGAGCGAGACGATCCGAGAAGAGTCGTCGAAGCCCGAATCGTTGCGAGAGTCCGGGGCATCCGACGACGCTATCCGTCGGGCTGAGAATCTAGCGCTCGAGATGCGTAGGGGCATTCGATGCGGGGGACCTCAGTGCAGCCGACGCATTTGCTCAACGGCTAGCACGGAAGGCGATTGACGAGTGGTCCCCCCACTCGCGGCTGACCGAGGAGGTTCTTGCCTGCTCGACGGCACTGAGGTCTGTGAAGAAGTCGATCTAAACCTGAGACTGTCCCGCACGGCAAGACCGACGGATGACTCCTCATCAAAGGAACCAACAGACCCAGTGTTGTCCCGACAAGATCCAGGATGGACAGTATGAGGTTTCCCGCTCCAGATGACATGGCGGGGGCGCCAGCGTGGGACAACTATGTGGTGGCGCAAGTCGTCCAGGCCTCGCTCGGATTGTTGCCCTGCAACCTGACCCGGCTGGGGGTCGAGATCGACGGTTTGAAGGTTCGCCTCCACTCTTACTTCTCCGAAGTGACGGCCGTCGACGAGGAATGCGTGGAAGACATTGCGGACGAGCTGAGTGGTCTGCTCGGTCCGCAGGCAGATGTCAGCGTCCAGTGGAACGCCGAGGAAGGGCGGCCAATCGATCCGAGCGGCAGTCTTCGTTGGACGTTCCTGCGTTGGGATGGGGGGACTGTCTACGGGTAATTCCTTATCGCCGCGACGAAGCAGGAGAGCGGGTCGGCCGAGGGCGTCGTCAGACCTCGTCCAGGCTCCGTGGCATGGGGCGCTGGCGCTATCGGTGGGGAGGTATCAGAGGTGACTCGATCGGTGGGCTGGTGCGAGAAGGGCAGGTGCGTCGTGGTGCAAGCCCTCCTTCGGACGGCCTTCTTCCTCGCCCTCGCGTGGCTCATCTTGTTCATGCGAGCAGGGGAGCCGGAGAGCAACCGCCGATTTCTCGTGGGTCTCGCGTGTGTTCCCTTAGCTCTCTGTGTGCTGATGCTGTTCTCCTCGGTCCGCGACTACCAGTGGATCCGCAGGGGTAGACCGGACTGAGGTCGACGGGGCTGGGGGAGATGGCGGGAACCGTCGCTCGTTCCGTCCCGCAAGGGGGAGGTGCCCCCAGCCGTCCCACGTCCCGGCAACCCTGCACGTCTGCGGAGATGGCGGGAGCCGTCGCGGCTCGTACCTCGCCGCTCCTCCCAAATCCCGACGCCTTCGTTAAACGATCGAGGACCCCCAGAAAAGAGCGCTGGGAGTCCTCGATCATTCGGCGGAGATGGCGGGAGTCGTCGCTCGTTCCTCGCTCCTCCCAAATCCCGTCAACCTTCATCGAATGCCGAAGGCCCCCAGCAAAGAGCGCTGGGGGCCTTCGGCATTCGGCGGAGATGGCGGGATTTGAACCCGCGAGAGGTTTAACCCTCAACCCGCTTAGCAGGCGGGCGCACTAGGCCACTATGCGACATCTCCACGTCGCCGCCGGGCGGCAACCGGTACAGGATAGCGAGGCCCCGCCGCGCAGGACGAATCGGGCCGACCCTCAGGCTCTCGCCGGCACACGACGACGCAGGACGAGCGTCGCCGCGACTGCGCCCAGCAGAGCCCCCGACGTGTTCGCGACGACGTCCGACACCGTCGCGAACCGCTCCGGACGCAGCAGCGCCTGGCCCACCTCGATGCACGACGACAGCACGAAACCCGCCGCCGTCACCTGCCACCACGACAGCCGCGTCAACGCCACCGCCAGCCAGCCGAGCGGCACGAACAGCACGACGTTCGCCGCCGTCTGCACCACGTCGTAACCCGTCGGGCGCGGCATCCCGAACGACGACTCCAGCCAGCGCACCGGCCAGGAGTTCAGCACGTCGACGCCCTGGTCGACCGGGGTCGGCCAGAACGCGATCGCCGCCAACGCCGCCAGGTACGCGAGCGCCAGCACGACGTGGGTGGGGGAGCGGCGCATCCCCCGAGCCTAGGGCGCGCCCCCACATGGCCACCGCCGTTCGTGACCCAACACACCGCACCTCTGCCACCATGAGCGACATGCGCGTCGAGCACCTCAGGGCAGCCGTCATGAACCCCCTCACCCTCCCCGGGCTCCCCGCACACGTCTTCCTGCTGCACACCGACGACGGACTTGTCCTCGTCGACACCGGCTTCGGCACCGCCGACGTCACCGACCCCGCGCGCCGGTTCGGGCCCATCCGCCACCTGCTGCGACCCGATGGCGACCCCGACCGCACCGTCCTGCACCGACTTCCCCGACGCCGCCGTGCACACCACCGCCGACGAGCACGCCGCCGCCGTCACCGACCCCGACCTGCTCGACCGCACCCGCTACCGGCCGCAGCAGCTCGAGCACGGCCCCCGCTTCGTGCTGCACGCAGGCCGCGGCGACGAGTGGCGCTACGGGCTCACCGGGCACGAGGTGCTGCCCGGCGTCGTGCTCGTGCCCATGCCCGGCCACTCCCGCGGGCACGCGGCCGTCGCCGTCGAGACCCCCGACGGGGTCGTCATGCACGCGGGCGACGCGGTCTTCGACGCCAGCCACGTCAGCGACCACAGCCCCCACGGCCAGCGGCTCGCGCCCGTGCGCACCCTCCGCGCCTTCGAGCAGACCGTCGGCCGCGACCGCGCCCGCATCCGCGCCAACCACCGCGAGCTGCGACGCCTCGCCTCCCTGCCCGACGTGCTCGTCGTCCCCGCGCACGATCGGCGCATCACCGACGAGCTCGTCGACGGCGCCGCCACGTGAGCGACGCCTACCGGCACGTCGTCCTCTTCCGGCTGCACGACGGCACCGACGACGCCACCCGCGACGCAGCCGTCGCGGCGCTCGCGAGCCTGCACGACCTGCCGGGCGTCCTCGAGTGGACCGTGCGCGTCTCCGACGACACCCGCAAGGGCGTCGTGGTCGTCGAGAACGCGCTCTTCGAGAGCGAGGCGGCGTTCCGGGCGTTCCAGGCCCACCCGCGGCACGCCGAGGCCGGAGCGCTGCTGCGCGAGACCGCCGACTGGTGGGTGGGCGACTACCCCGAACCCCGGGGCCGGGACGCCGACGAGATCACGTGACCCGGTCTGCGCGAGTAGGCCACGGTGGGCCGTCCGGCCCCTAGACTCGGCCACGTGCCGAAGCCCCTGTCCCTGATCGCGCTCGTCGCGTTCGTCCTCGTCGACGTCGTGCTCGTGGTCCTGGTCTTCCAGCACGTCCACCGCGCGCCGCCCGGCAGCGGCCTCGGCCCGGCTGCCGCCACCGAGTCGCCCACCCCGGAGCGCAAGACGAACCAGCAGGCGTTCGACTTCAAGCCCGCCCAGGCCGCCAGCATGGACCTCGCGAACGACGGCACCTGGGTGTTCGCCACCCGTGGCGCCTGCGAGGGACGCACGAGCGCCACGCTCTGGACCTCGACGAAGAACGGCGCGTCGCCCACCAAGCGCGACCCCGAGCTCAAGGTCATCACTGCCGTCCAGGCACGCTCCGGCGGTGAGCTGACCGTCGTCGGCGCCGGCGAGGACTGTCAGGCCCGGCAGCGCTCGTCCACCGACGGCGGCGCCACGTGGGTCGACGACCCGATGATCACCCGCTGGTACACGTCCCCGTCCGACCCGACCGTCGCCGTGTCGCCCTCGAAGGGTGAGTCCAAGCCCGGTTGCACCTTCTCGTCGCTGTCGCAGGTCGACGACGACTTCGCGCGCGTCACCTGCATCGACGGCGACGTCGTCGGCAGCGGCGACGGTGGCGGCAAGTGGCTGCTGCTCGGTCGCCTCGACAACAGCCGCACCGCCGTGTTCACGACGTTCAACGCCGGCTACGCGCTCGCCCGCTTCGAGGGCTGCGCCGCACAGCTGTTCAGCACGAAGGACTCGGGCCGCACCTGGGCGCCCGGCGGCTGCATCGTCGGCGACCCCGCCCGCGGCATCGCCGCCAACGACACCCTCGTCGCGGCCGTGGTCGGCGAGGATCCGCAGAGCTACGTCAGCGACGACCAGGGCCAGAAGTTCACGCAGCCGTAGAGGCGGCGCGCCCGCTCCGGCGGGTGGTGAGGACGGCCGTCGCACCCACCGACAGCACGGACACGAGCACCAGCGCTCCGGCGGGGCCGAGTGCGGTCCACGGGGCGCGCTCGACGTAGGCGGAGCCCTCGGCGAGCACCAGACCCCACTCCGGGCGAGGAGGTCGTGCGCCGAGCCCCAGGAACCCGAGCGACGCCAGGGCGAGCACGATGCCGGGCAGCCGCAGGGCGGCGTGGCGGGTGACGGCCGGCACGACGGCCGGCAGCGTGTGCCGCACGAGCCGGCGCACCGGCCCGACCCCCAGCACCGGCAGCACGGCCACGTGCGGCTGCGACCCTGCCTCGCGCAGCAGGGCCGACGTGTGCGCGGCGAGCGGGGCCCAGCTCACCGCCGTCACCGCCACCGCGGCACCCAGCTGCGACGGTCCGGCGATCGCGGCCACGACGAGCCCAGCGAGCACCGGAGGTGCGGCGTTCGCGATCTCGATCGGTCCGGTGGCGGCGTGCGAGAGGCACCCGACCGCCAGCCCGATCAGCAGGCACAGGACCAGCACGACGAGGCCCGTGCCGACGGTGGTGAGCGCGCCGTGACCCACCCTCGCGAGCAGGTCGCGACGTCGCAGCACCACCACCGGCTCCGGCAGCGACAGGGCCGACAACCGCACGGCCCGGCCGAGCAGGAGGCGAGCGAGCAGCGACGCCGCACCGCCCGCGACGGCGGCGACCACCACGAGGAGCAGCAGCCCGGCTTGCAGGGCGGGCAGGTCCTGGGCGCACCGCCGTCGCCACCTCCCGTCGGGTGAAGCCGGCGCCCCGCCACGTCGTCACCCACGGCTCGGTGAACACGGCCGTCACCGCCGTGGCCGTCAGTCGGCCGAGCAGACCGCCCGCCGGCAGCCCGAGCGCCAGGGCCGGCAGCACCGCCTGGCCCGGGCCGTCCCACCCGAACGGCGGGAACCAGCCCAGCCACACCGCGCCCACGAGCAGCAGGACGGTGGCGAGCAGGAACTCCGGCAGGGCGGTGAGCAGCACCGAGCCCGACCCTGAGCCGAACGACGGGCGCCCGCGCAGGCCGGCCCGCATCGCCACCGTGACGCTCACGGTGGCCACCGCGAACGCGACCACGAGCGAGAAGCCCACGAGCGTCAGCGACACGCTCAGGTTGTCGAGCAGGCCCGGCCCGACGGGTCGCCCGCTGATCCACGACGTCCCCAGGTCGCCACGCAGCAGGCCCGAGACCCACTGGCCGAGGAGGGCGAACGGTCCGGCGTCGAGGCCGAGGTCGGCGCGGACCGCCGCGAGCGCCTCGGGCGTCGCCTCGCGGTCGGCGTACCGGGCGCGCAGCACCGTGAGGGCGGGGTCGCGCGAGGCCAGCCACGGCAGCGCGCCGACGAGGGCGAGCAGCCCCGACGCCGCCAGCAGCCGCGACGCCGCCGTGACGACGGCGTCGCGGCGCGGCCGGGGCTCAGGCACCGGCGCTGCTGTCGGCGTCGATCAGGTCGCGCTCGCGCGGGTCGCGCTCGACGCCGGACAGGCCCTGCGCCTCGCCCTGGACCACGCGCTCGTGCAGCAGCGGGACGGCGGCGTCGAGGCCCAGCACCTGCGCCTCCGCGAGCATCGTCAGGCGCTGACGCTCAGCGCCGGGCTCCACCTGCGCGGCGCGGTCGAGCGCGGCGTCGACGTCGTCGTTGCAGAGCTGGGCGATGTTGAAGCCGCCGTCGCAGCCGAAGTCGGACGCCATGTAGGCCACCGGGTCGCCGGAGTCGAGCACCGTGGCGCGCGACAGGATGAACGCGTCGAAGGCGCCGTCGAGCGCGTCGGCCTCGATGAACTGGTACTCGCGCACGTCCTGCTGCACGACGAAGCCGGCGGCCTCGAGCTCCTGCTCCAGCAGCACCGCCACCTCGGGCAGCTCGGCGCGGTCGGTGAACGTGCCGAGGGTGATCTTGACGCCGTCGACCTTCGCGGGCTTCGCACGCTGGGCGAGGAGCTGCGTGTACTCGGGGACGGAGCGCAGGTCGGCCGCCCAGGGCAGCGCCGGGCCGAGCAGGCCGCGCGCCTCGTCGGCGCGCCCCTCGTACACGTCCTTCACGAGCCGGGCGCGGTCGATCGCCTCGCGCGCCGCGGCGCGGACGGCCGGGTCCTTGAACGGGCCCTTCGTGGTGTTGAGGTAGAGCGTGTTCGTGCGCGGCATGGGCACCTCGATCACGAGATCCTCGTCGAGCTGCGCCACCTGGCCCACCGGCACCGACTCGACGACGTCGGCGTCGCCCGTGCGCAGCGCGGCGGCGCGGGCGGTGCCGTCGGGCACGAAGCGAGCATCGATGCCGGACGCCTTCGCCTTCTCGCCCCAGTAGTCGTCGTAGCGGTCGAGGGTCGCGCCCGACGTGCCGTCGACCTTCACCAGCTCGAACGGTCCGGTGCCGGCGCCGACCGGGTTCACGGCCTTGGTCGTGTACGCCTTCGGCGCGAGGATCGACAGCTGCGGGCTCGAGAGCCGCTGGGGGACGAGCGGGTCGGGCACGGCCGTCTTCACCACGACGGTGTCGGCGTCGGGCGCCTCGACGGTGAGCTCGACGCCGTCGAGGATGCGCGGCACGGGCGACGCCTGGGCCGCGGTCTGCAGCGACGCCACGACCTCCTTCGACGTCAGCGGCGTGCCGTCGTGGAAGGTGACGTCGCCGCGCAGGTCGAACGTCCACGTGCGGTCGTCGGTGCGCTGCCAGGAGGTGGCGAGCATCGGCTGCGCCACGCCGTCGGCGTCGAGCTGCACGAGCGTCTCTGCGGTGCTCCAGCGCGACAGCTTGAACGCGTCGTCGCTGAGCGGGGAGAGGCCGGAGCGCGGCGGCTGCATCATCGCGACGGAGATGCGGCCGTCGCTGGCCTGGTCGCTGCCGCCGCCGGCGAAGCAGCCGGCGGCGAGGGTGAGCACCAGGGCGGCCGCGCCGGTGCGCAGTAGTGGACGGAGGGGGGTCATCGAGGTCCTTTCGAGGGGGAGGGGGTGGGTGGTGCGGGGCTCCGGGGCTCCGCGGGGTCGAGGGGTGGTGCCGCGAGCGGACGTCGCAGGAGGAGCGCGGCGGCCACGCTCGAGCAGAGCGCGAGGCCGGCGAGCAGCGCCCACGGGCGCGAGGCCGCGAGCGACGTCGCGCTGGCGTCGGCGTAGAGCGCGCCGAGCGGGACCGACAGGACGAGAACGGCCACGCCGCCGCACGTCGCGAGCAGGCCGTAGTAGGAGCCGAGCCGTTGACCGGCGGCGAAGGTCGGCACGAGGTCGAGCGCCGCCGGCCCGACCACGAGGTGGCCGAAGGTCAGCAGCACCACCGACGCGGTGACGGGCGCGAGCGACGTCGCGGTGGCCGGGACCGCCGCGGCGACCGCGAGCACGCCGAACGACGACGCCAGCAGCCCGTAGCCGACGGGCAGCACCACGCGGCTGGGGAGGCGTCGCGCGAGGCGGGCCACGGGCAGCTGGAGGGTGATCGTCACGGCGGAGACCACCGCGAGCAGCGCGGCGTAGGCGCCGGCGCCGCGACCCACACGCTCCAGCTCCACCGGCAGCCCGAGGTACAGCTGGTTCCAGGCCAGCAGGTTCACTGCGTGCACGACGGCGAACAGCACGAACGTGCGGTGCCGCAGGCTCAGGCCCGGGCCGACGTCGCGCAGACCGGCGCGCAGCGTGTGGCCGTCGGGGCGGGCCGGGTCGGCGGGCAGCAGGCGCGCCAGCGCGAGGGCCGTGACGCTGAACAGCGCGGCACCCGATCCCGCCACGGCCGAGAACCCCCAGTCGAGCAGCAGCGCCCCGACGAGCGGACCGACGACGGCGCCGGTCTCGCCGACCACGGTGAGCCACGCGAAGAGCGTCGCCCGGGTGCCCGATGTGCTCGGGCGGGCCTGCTCCGCGGCGGCCACGAGCGTCTCGATCGCGGGGGAGAACAGCGCACCGCCGAGACCGGTGAGGACGGCGCCGGCGACGAACGTCGGCAGGTCGTCGGCGAGGGCCAGCGTGCCGAATCCGGCCACGCGTACCGCGCAGCCGGTGAGGATGAGGCGCCGCGCCCCGAGCGCGTCGACGAGCACGCCGCCGAGCAGGAAGAGGCCCTGCTGGGCGAACGTGCGAGCACCGAGCACGAGGCCGATGGCCGCGCCGGACAGCAGGTAGTCGTCGCGCAGCACGATCGCCAGGAACGGCACGACGGCGTAGAAGCCCACGTTGAAGACCAGCTGCGCCCCGAGCAGGGGTGCAGCCGTGGCTCGTCGCCTCACCCCAACGCCCCCGGACGGGACGCGTCGACGAGCGCCCGGGTCGCGGGGTGGGTGGGCGCGTCGAGCACCTGCGCGGTGCTGCCGTGCTCCACCACGCGGCCGTCGTGCAGCACGGCCGCCGTGCTGCACACCGACGCCACCGCGTGCAGGTCGTGGGTGATGAGCAGCAGGCCGAGGCCGTGGTCGACGTGCAGGTGCTGCAGCAGCGCGGCGAGGTCGCGGCGCAGCCCGACGTCGACGGAGCTGAGCGGCTCGTCGGCCACCAGCAGCGTCGCGCCGGTGCCGATCGCGCGCGCGATCGCGACCCGCTGCGCCTGCCCGCCCGACAGGCTTGAGCAGCGACGTCGCGCGAACGTCGTGTCGAGCCCGACGGCGTCGAGGGCGCGCTCGACGCAGGTGTCGTGGTCGTCGTCGATGGCCAGGCTGCGCAGCGGCTCCGTGAGGCAGGCGGCGACGTCGCGGCGCGGGTCGAGACTGCCCGCCGGATCCTGCGGCACGTACTGGAGGCAGCGTCGGAACCGTCGCAGCCCCGCGCGACGTCGGGGCAGCGCGGCACCGTCGAGCAGCACCTCGCCCGACGTCGGGCGCTGCAGGCCGAGCAGCACCCGGGCCAGCGTCGACTTGCCCGCGCCGGAGCGTCCGACGAGGCCGAGCGACGTTGCCGACGTGAGCCGCAGGTCGACGTCGGCCAGGGCGTCGGTGCCGTCGGCCAGTCGGACGCTGACCCTCTGCGCGTGCACGGTGGGGCCGGTCGCGGCTGGGGTGAGGGTGGCTGCGCTCATGCGACGAGTCCGAGGTCGTGCGCGAGGTGCCGGTCGGGTCCGTCGAGCAGCGTCGTGAGGTCGACGTCGGCGACGAGCCGGCCGTCGTCGACGAGCAGTGCCCGGGTGCAGAGCGACTGCGCGACCTCGAGGTCGTGGGTGATGAGCAGGAGCGTCGAGCGGGTGGCGCGCAGCGCGTCGACCACCTGGCGACGCGTGACGACGTCGAGCGCGCTGGTCGGCTCGTCGGCGACCAGCAGCGGACCGTCGACGGCGATCGCGAGCGCGATGCACACCCGCTGGCGCTGCCCGCCGGACAGCTCCGCGGGCAGCCGGTCGAGGACGGCGGTCGCGTCGAGGCCGACGTCGGCGAGGAGGGTGGTGAGGCGTGCGTCGAGGGCAGTGCCGCGCAGGCCGGCGGAGCGCAGCGGTCGGGCCAGCTGCCGCCGGACGGGGGTGAGCGGGTTCAGCGCGACCTGCGAGTCCTGCGCGACGAGCGACGCCCGCGGTCGGCGAGGCTGGCTGCCACCGACGCTGACGCGCCCCTGGACGCGCAGCGTCGGCGAGGTGACGTCGGCGACGGCACGCGCGATCGTCGACTTGCCGGAGCCGGAACGTCCGAGCAGCGCCACCCGCTCCCCAGCGGCCTGTCGCCAGGAGACGTCGCGCACAAGCGGGGTCGCCCCCACCCACACCGAGAGGCCCTCCACCTCCACCGCTCCCTGCGCCATCACATGGGAATGATAGTCACTTTGATGTGAGGAGGCGCCGCCGCCCCATGCCCCGGTTTCCCCCCGCAACCACCTCTCCAGTGACCGACCAGCGGAAGAGTTCGCTGGTCGAGTAGTCGGGCTCGGCGAGGAACGAGCCTGAGCCCGTCGTATCGAGACCACTCCAAGCCGTCGCTGGGGGATGGGTCGCGCTGATCTGTTGCCGGGTGGTCTCGATACGCAGGGACCTCGCAAGCTCGTCCCTGCTACTCGACCAGCGAAGGGCCCCGGTGGTCGAGTAGGCCGGCCGGCGACGAAGGAGCTCGGTCGGGCGTATCGAGACCACTCCAAGGTCTCGCTGGGAGCCGGCCCCCGCTGATCCGTTGCCGGGTGGTCTCGATACGTCAGGACTTCGCAAGCTCGTCCCTGCTACTCGACCAGCGAAGTGTCCCGCTGGTCGAGTAGGCCGGCCGGCGACGAAGGAGCTCGGTCGGACGTATCGAGACCATTCCAAGCAGACGCTGGGAGCCGGCTCGCGCTGACTGGCTACCTGACAGTCGCTGAGGCCAGGACAGAGCTGTGGACATCAGCTCGACCGACCCCGGCGACGTCGGTGCACTGACTGGATGGCCTACATGTACATCCTGCGCTGCTCCGACGGCAGCTACTACGTCGGCAGCACCCGGAACCTCGAGTCACGTCTTTACCAGCACCAGACCGGGATCGGCGCGGAGTACACCCGCTGCCGCAGACCGGTCGAGCTCGTCTACGCCTACGAGTTCGAGGACGTCGCCGACGCGTACGCCGCGGAGAAGCGGGTGCAGGGGTGGTCGCCGGTCGAGTAGTCGACGTCGCGATAAAGGAGCTGGCGGAGACGTATCGAGACCACTCCACGCTTTCGCTGGGGTTGGCTCGCGCTGATCTGTTGCCGGGTGGTCTCGATACGTCAGGGACTTCGCAAGCTCGTCCTGACTACTCGACCAGCGGTGGGTTTCGCTGGTCGAGTAGTCGACGTCGCGACGAAGGAGCTGACGGAGACGTATCGAGACCACTCCAAGCCGTCGCTGGGGACTGAGTCGCACTGATCCGTTGCCGGGTGGTCTCGATACGTCAGGACGCGCTCGCTGGCGCTCGCCGTCCTGACTACTCGACCAGCAGAACCCTTGCCTTCTCGACGAGCGGTAGGTCTCGTTGGTCGAGTAGTCGACGTCGCGACGAAGGAGCTGACGGAGACGTATCGAGACCACTCCAAGCCGACGCTGGGAGCCGGGTCGCGCTGAGCCGTTGCCGGGTGGTCTCGATACGTCAGGACTTCGCAAGCTCGTCCTGACTACTCGACCAGCAGAACCCTTGCCTACTCGACCTGCGGAACCCTTCGCTCCTCGACGAGTGGGGGTCAGGAGCAGGAGGTGGGGAAGCGGCGGTCCTGGGTGAAGGACTGGACGCCCGGCGTCGTCGTCACGACCGCGCCGCGACGTTGGTCCTTGCCGGTCGTCATGGTGGTGCGGATGGTGACGGTCTGGCCGGGCTTGATGACGTAGGCAGTGTAGGCGACGGGGCGGGTGCCGAGGCGGCCGCTCTCGTCGAGGGAGATGGCGTCGTCGGCCCTCACCTCGTCGACGGTGCCGCCGGCGGGGGCGACGACGCGGACGGTCAGTTGCTGGTCGCCGCGCGGGGCCCGGTTGCCGATGCCGGTGATGTAGCGCGGCAGGTCGGCGGCGTCGGCCGGTGCGTTCGACGTGATGGTGGTGGTGGCGACCAGCGTCTGGCGACCGTCGGTGCGACACCCCTCGGACTTCACCGTCGTCCTCCAGTCGAGGTAGTACTGCATCTTCGAGCTGGTGGTGTCGTTCAGGTACACGCCGACCCGCGGCGTGGTGCTCGGCTCGGGCAGCTCGCCCGACAGGCGCGTGCCGGCGAGGTCGTCCTCGACCGTCTTGTCAGCGCTCCACAGCAGGATGCGGCGCTCGTCGACGGCCTTCGTCAGGCCCTCGAGGGTCTTGCGGGAGTCGCCGCGTCCGCCGAGCACGGAGCTGAAGATGCGCTGCGCTGCGTCGGCGAAGAAGAGGTCCTGCACCTGCGGGTCGGGGAACCGCGCGTACACGGTGTTGAGCAGGATCTCGACGGCGTTCGCCGACGTGAGCACCGTGCCGTCGGTGAGTCGGATGGAGCCCGTGCCGTCGAGCGCGTAGGAGAGGGCGACGGGGTCGATCGACAGCACGCCGTCGACCTTGGTGCCGAGCGAGCGCTGCACCATGGCGCGGGCGATGGTGGCGACGCGGGGGAAGTCGGGCGTGATGGTGGTGTCGCGGATGTCCTCGGCGATGAGGCTTCCGAAGGTGCGCTCCTCCGCGTCGGTGATGCGCACGACCGGGTCGTCGAACTCGCCGAGCTCACGGATGGTGAACTGCTGGTTGAAGCTGAGCCGGCCGTTGCGGGCGGTGACGAGCGCGAGCGCGCCGGGGATGCCGCCGAGCGACCGCGACTCCGCGTTGTTCTGGAACATGACGAGGTAGGTGCGGGTGCCGTCGGCGCCGAGCATGCGGGGCGCGATGCGCAGCGCCTTCGCGGCGGCGTCGGCGGCCTGCTGCGCCGTACCGAGCTTGTCCTTGAGCTCCTGCACGGGCTTGCGGAGGGGGCCGACGATGGCGGAGTCGTCGATGGCGTCGATGCGGCGACGGTTCTCGGTGAGGACGTTCGCGGCGGTGCTGACGGGACGGACCAGCCCGGCGAACTCACGCAGCGGGAAGCGCCCGTCCTTCGGGCGGAAGGTGTTGGCGTCGAGCGACTGTGCGGTGTCGACGACGGGCGGCAGGGCGCGCTGGGCGATGTCGTCGAGGGCGTCGGCGGCGGTCTGCACGGCGTCGACGCTGGAGCCGACGAAGGGCACGTGGGTGGCGGCGCCCCAGAGGGGGCCGTCGGTGCGGGTGCGGGCGGTGGTGGTGCTCTGCTGTAGCGCTCGCAGGGTGTTGCGTGCGAGGTCGGTGTCGCCGCTGGTGATCTGCGACTGCAGGTCCTGCGCCTCACCGGTGGCTGACGTGATGGCCTTCTGCGCCTGCGACGCCTCGTAGCCCATCCACCCGACGACGCCGATCACGGCGAGGACGACGACGCCGAGGCCGATCCACAGCGGCTTGCGGTTGCGCTGCTTGCGGCTCTTGCGCCGTGCGCTGCCTGATGAGCGCGACGAGCGGGTGCGGGAGGCCATGGCGTGATCCTAGGGTCGCGGGTCGAGCCGACGGGTTCGGTGCAGACATGACTCCGCCACCTCCCCAGCCCGGAGGCTGGTGGAGGTGGCGGGCGTCAGGGTCGTGCTTCGCGGAGCGACGCGATCAGCTGTGACGACGGCGGGCGGCGATGACGCCGGCGCCGGCGAGCACGAGGGCTGCGCCACCTGCGAGGAGGAGGACGTTCGAGCCGCCCGTGTCGGGCAGCGCGCCGCTGGCGTTGTCGCCGCTGCCAGCGCCGGTACCGGTGCCGGCGTCAGCGACGCCCGTGCCCACGACGAGCTTGATCGTCTTGGTGTAGGTCTGCTGGACCGGGACGAAGCCGGACTTCAGGCCGCTCGCGCTGGGGGCGATGTCGTCGGCCGTCGTGATCGTCATGACGATCTCGAAGGTGCCGTTCTCGTTCGGCGCCTGGCCGGAGACGTTCCAGGTGGTGGTGTTCGTGCCGCCACCGACGTTCTGGCCGAGCAGCGTGGCGGAGTAGGACTCGACCTCGGCGCCACCGAAGGTGCCGGAGAAGGAGAACTGACCGCCCGGGGCGACCTGGACACCCGCGGCGGCACTGCCGCCCGGGATGGTGATGATGGGCTCGTCGCCGTAGGCGAACGCCGAGCCGGCGGAGAAGAGGGTGACCAGACCGGCCACGAGGCCAGCGATGGCCAGACGAGTGCTGCGCATGTGAAGCTCCGAGGGATGTAGAAGACGACCACAAAACCAGTGGTTCCCGGCTAACAGTAGCGGTGAAAAGCCCTCGCGAACCAAACTTGTCCAAACTATTCACACGGACGCAACACGGGCCAACTTGCTGGCGGCGTGTCTGGGGGATTTTTCCCGTCTTTTCAGGAAGCCGAGCTGTGACTCATGACACAAGCCGTGGGGACGTACGACCGGTCCGCACGGACTGAGACGCCCGGAAGATCAGGCCTGACGGCCCGGATCGTCGATCTCGGGGTCGTCCGGGAGGCCGCGGCTCGCGTCGAGGCGGCGGCTGGGCTCGCGACCCACGGCGTCGTCGAGGGCGTCGAGGTCGCCCGAGCGGTCGGTGCGCCGACGAGCTGTGACGGGGTGCGACTGACGCTGCTGCTGTTGCTGCGTGGTGTCGGCGCGGCGCTTGGAGCCGCGTCGGGTCGAAGCGGGTTCGGGGCGGTCCTCCGCCGCCTCCACGCTGTCGGTGTCCGTCGGCGCGTAGCCGTAGCCGTACCCGTAGCCGTACCCGTAGCGCCCGGACTTCACGGGCGTCATGTTGAAGACCGCCGCGACGGGCTTGGCGCCGACGCCCTCGAGACGTCCGACCGCGGCGCGCACCTGGTCGCTGGAGGTCTTGCCGTGGCGGACGACGAGCACGGCGCCGTCGACGACGCTGGAGATCAGCGCGGCGTCGGTGACCGGCAGGAGCGGCGGGGCGTCGATGAGCACGACGTCGTACTCGGCGCGCAGCTGCTCGACGAGGCTCACCATGGCGCGCGACTGCAGCAGCTCGGCGGGGTTGGGCGGCGTCTTGCCGCTCGAGAGCACCGACAGGCCGGAGACGCCGGTCTCCTGCATGGCGTCGGGCAGCTCCACACGGCCGACGAGCACCGTGGTGAGGCCGACGGCCTCGACGAGCCCGAGGTACTGCGCCACGCGGGGGCGTCGCATGTCGCCCTCCACCAGCGCGACCTTCTGACCGCCCTCGGCGAGCGCGAGCGCGAGGTTGACGGCCGTGGTGCTCTTGCCCTCGCCCGGCAGCGCGCTGGAGAGCACGAAGACCTTCTTGTTGGCGTCGGGGTCGATGAACTGCAGGTTGGTGCGCAGCACGCGGAAGGCTTCGGCGCGCGGGGAGTACGGGTCGATCTCGGAGATGAGCGGGGCGCCGTCGGCGCCGTTGTCGAACGGGATGGCGCCGATGACGGGCGCCTCGGCGAGCTCCTCGAGCTGCTTGTGCGTCTTGACGGAGGAGTCGAGGGTCTCGCGCAGCACGGCGATGCCGGCTCCGAGCAGTAGACCGAGGATGAGGCCGAGGCCGAGGTTGCGCAGCGGCTGGGGCGAGACGGGAGAGGTCGGTGCCGTGGCCTGGTTGGTCACGGTGGCCTTGATGGTGGCCTGGTCCTTGCCGGGCGGCGTCTCGAGCTCGCCGACGTAGCCGACGAACACGTCTGCGGTGGTCTCGGCGATGCGCTGGGCGCGCTCGGGCGAGGGGTCGGTGACCGTGATCGTCAGGATGACCGTGTCAAGCTGCGATGTGGCGGTGATCTGCTGGCTCAGCTCGGCCGGTGTCTCGTCGAGGTCGAGGTTGCGGATGACGCGCCGGGTGACCTCGTTCTGGTTCACCATCTCGGCGTAGCTCTTCACGCGCTGCAGCGAGAACTGGCTGCCCTGGAAGGCCTGGCTGTCGTCGGCGGCTTGCGAGGTGGAGATGAACAGGTCGGTGGACGACGCGTACTGGGGCGTGGTGCGCCAGGTGGCGAGCGCTGCCAAGGCGACGACACCGAGGGCCACGGACGCGATGAGCAACCAGCGGTGACGAAGGATGGTCAGGTAGTCCCGCAGGTCCACGTACAGCTCCCGAGTGGTGATGACGGCGGCCCCCGAGACCGAGGGATGCGCCTCACTCTAGGCGAGGCGGGTGGGGATCGTGGACGACTTGGCTGTGACGTCGTGCGGGCGAATCGTGCGCGATGCTCAGACGTGGGCGAGGAGGTCGAGCAGGTAGCGGCCGTAACCGCTCTTGTGCAGCCGCTCGCCGCGGGCTCGCAGCTGGTCGTCGTCGATGTATCCGAGACGCCAGGCGATCTCCTCGGGTGCGCCGACTTTGAGGCCCTGGCGGGACTCGACGGAACGGACGAAGTTGGAGGCGTCGTTGAGGGAGTCGAAGGTGCCGGTGTCGAGCCAGGCGGTGCCGCGCTCGAGGATCTCGACGTGCAGCCGACCCTCCTCGAGGTAGCGCTCCTGCAGGCCGGTGATCTCGAGCTCGCCGCGGTCCGACGGCTTGAGCTCGTGGGCGTACTCGACGACGTCGCTGTCGAAGAAGTAGAGGCCGGGGATGGCGAACGGGCTCTTTGGCTCGGCGGGCTTCTCCTCGATGGACAGCACGCGACCGTCGTCGGCGAACTCGACGACGCCGTAGGGTCGCGGGTCGGCCATCCGATATCCGAAGATCGCGGCGCCGTCCATCTGCTTGAAGCGGCCGAGCGTGGATCCGAGGCCGGTGCCGTAGAAGATGTTGTCGCCGAGCACGAGTGCGCTGTGGCTTGTTCCGACGTGCTCGGCGCCGATGATGTAGGCCTGCGCGAGGCCGTCGGGGCTGGGCTGCTGCGCGTACGTGAGCCGGATGCCGAACTGGCTGCCGTCGCCGAGAAGTCGCTCGAAACCGTCGGCCTCGTGCGGCGTCGTGATGACCAAAATGTCCCGGATGCCCGCCAGCATGAGCGTCGACAGCGGGTAGTAGATCATGGGCTTGTCGTAGACCGGCATGAGCTGCTTGCTGATGCCCTCGGTGATCGGGTGCAGACGGGTACCGGTGCCGCCGGCCAGGATGATGCCCTTCATCGGTGCACGTCCGTCTCCATGAACGGACCAACGATATGAGGAGGCCGTAGTCACGGCGCCTCGTCGCGCGGTTCGCACGGTCACGCGACCCTGAGTCGAGCCGATCTGTGATCGAGCCCTCTTGGATGGCGCGCTCAAACGCTCTCGCGCGGCACCGCGCCCGTGACACGATGTGGACGACGTGCTGGAGATCCCGGCGAGAGGGCGATCGATGAGACGTGGACCGGTGGACCTGCTCCCGGCGGGAGCGCTGCCGCTCGGACTCGGGTGCAGCAGGCTTGGTTCGGTCGGGGGAGCATCGCCGGACGAGGCGCGTACTGTCCTCGCGCTTGCGCTCGAAGAGGGTGTGCGGTTCTTCGACACGTCCAACATCTATGGCCAGGGCGACAGCGAACGCCTGATCGGCGAGGCGATGAGTCGGCGCGACGATGTGGTCGTGGTGACCAAGGCCGGAAAGTACGTGCCTTGGCCGAAGCGCGCCCTCGTGCCCGTGAAGGGGCTTCTCAGAGGCTCGGTGAGACGGTCGACCGCAGCGAAGCAGACCGTCGGGTCCGCGCGCGCCAAGCCGATGCCCACGAACTGGGAGCCCTCGCGCCTCAGGTCGAGCCTCCACGGGAGCCTTCGTCGTCTTCGGCGCGAGTACGTCGACGTGCTGATGCTTCACAGCCCTCCGGTCGAGATCGTCGAGCGAGGGGAAGCGACGGCAGGCCTCGAGGACGCCAGGCTCGCAGGAGACGTGAGGTACGTCGGCGTGTCCGTCGACGACGTCGCCACTGCCAACGCCTGCCTCGACGACGGCCGGATATCGGTGCTGCAGCTCCCGTTGCACCCAGGCTCGGACGACTACGCCGAGGTGCTCGACCGCGCACGAGTTCTGGGCGTAGCGGTGATTGCGCGGGAGGTTCTTGGCGGCATCGGCTCACTGTCGGGCCATCCGCGCCCCAGTGAGCTCGCGCAGGACCGGATCTGTCGTTCCATCAACGATCCGTTGGTGGCGATCACGCTCGTCGGGGCGACAAGGACGTCGAGTCTGGCTGCGTCGGTCGAGGCTGCCCGCTCGTGCACCGGTGGCCACCCATGAGCGCGCGGTACGAGTCTTGAGCGCGTCCTCGGCTCGTGTGATGGTGCGGGCAGCGTCGCGGCTGTCGTTGCGCCAGGTCGCCTACCACGTGAAGCGGATCGTGCGGAACCGCATCGCTCGCGCCCGACCCGACCTCTACCACCGCTACGTCGCGCGCGTCGCCCGCTCGGTGCCGCCGCTCGAGCTGGGGCGCCGACCCGCCCGGTCCACCGAGCTGGCGCGCGCCGTGGCGCCGTTCTACTACGCCGAGTACGTCGAGACGATCGACCGTGCGGCTCGGGCGGAGTTCGAGTTCTTCGGCCAGAAGGTCGACTTCCATGATGTCGCACGTATCGACTGGCACCACCGCGTCGACGCCGAGTCCGACTTCCACCTCTGGCGCATGAAGCTCGGTCACATGGGCTTTGTCTGTCCCATGCTGATCGACGGAGGGGAGACGCACCTGGCGGCGGTCGAGAGTCTCGTGCGGGGGTATCGGACGACCGCGGACTTCGGGATCGAGGGTTGTTTCTCCTCCTACTGGTTCCCCTACAGCGTCTCCCACAGGATCCTCGCGATCCTGAGCGGTTACGTGCTCGCGCTAGAAGGGCGCGAGCTGCCGACGACGCTGACCGATGAGCTCGACGAGTTCCTCCGGTGGAACGTGGCGTTCGTGCAGGTCAACGTCGAGCACGAGCTGCGCAACAACCATGTCGAGCGGAACCTGGCCGCGCTGTGCCTGTACTACAGCTACGCCCGCCGCGTCCCTCGGCGCACGAAGCGCCGACTGAACCGCGAGGTCCGCAGGTCGATGCGTGCCTGCGTCCTGCCCGACGGAGTGATCGCCGAGCGATCAGCGATGTATCAAGGTCTTGCCGTGATGGCGCTCGACGTCTTCGCCAAGACGCCGTTCCTGTCGCAGCGGGTCCGCGACGAGGCCAAGAAGACGCACGACAAGGCTCTGAAGGCCTGGGCGTCCCTCACGCATCCCGACGGCGAGATCGCGTTGTTCAACGACAGCTGGTTCGAGGAGGTCCCCCCGATCAGCGACGTCTTGGACGGGCAGGACGTCAGGCCCACCAGCGTGCTCGACTCGGCTGGATACGTCCGGCTCGAGGGCGAGGACGTCTTTGCGCTCATGGACGGGGGAGCCATCGGCCCGTCGTGGAATCCCGGTCACGGGCACGCGGACTTCCTCTCGGTCGAGGTCGACGTCGCGGGGCGGCGGTTCATCGTTGACCCTGGCACGTTCCAGTACTCCACCGGTGAACGGCGGACCCTCGAGCGGTCGGCTGCCAGCCACAACGGTCCCCGGGTGGAGGGACTCGAACCGGTCGAGTACCTCGGCTGCTTCCGTGTGGGTCGGATGGCGCGGGCTTCCATCCAGGTGGCGGACGACGAGCAGTCAGCCACGGGAGAGCTGCCGCTCCCAGGTGGCCCGACGGTCCGGCGACGCGTGAGCCTCGGGCGCGGCTCGGTCGTGGTGCGTGACAGCTGGTCGGGACGACGGGACGAGGCTGTCGTCACGCTCACCGTCTCCGACGGATGGACTCTCGTCGACAGCCAACGGGATCGCGTCCTGTTCCGCTCGGACGACAAGGAGGCCGAGATCGCCGTGACCCACGGCGACGTCGCCGGCGTGCGCGACGGCGCGTGGGCCTGTCGCTACCTCGAGAGTCGCGCCGCGACATTGATCGACCTGAAGCCTTCGCTCGACTCGAGTCACGACCTTGAGTGGCAGGTCGCCGTGAACAGCCGTCCCGTCGCAGAGCGGGTGGAGCGAAAGGAGCATCCGGCATGAAGATCGCGATCGTCGGCTGCGGATTCGTGTTCGACATCTACATGAGGACGGTGCGCGCCCACCCGGAGCTGGAGGTCGCTGGGGTCTACGACCGGCGACCAGAACGAGTGCGCGCCGTCGCAGAGCACTACGGGTTCCATGGGTACGCGTCGTACGACGAGCTCCTGGACGACCCGCAGGTCGACATGGTCGTGAACCTGACCAACATCGGGTCGCACTACGAGGTGTCGAAGCGCGCCCTGGAGGCTGGGAAGCACGTCTACTCGGAGAAGCCGATCACCACCTCCGTCGAGGAGACCCGGGACCTGTTCGACACCGCGGAGACGAATGGCGTACGGCTCGGCGCCGCGCCGTGCAACATCTTCAGCGACAGCGTGCGCACCATGTTCGAGCTCGTGCAGTCCGGCGCGATCGGGCAACCGCTCCTGGTCTATGCCGAGCTCGACGACAACCCCATCCATCTCATGGGGTTCGAGGAGGTCGTCAGTCCGACGGGAGCACCATGGCCCCTGGTCGAGGAGATCCTCGAAGGGTGCACCTACGAGCACCTGGGATACCACCTCATCTGGATCTGCGGCCTCCTCGGACCGGTGACCGCCGTGACGGCGTTCTCGAGCGAGCTGATCGAGGGCAAGGCGGGGGACGTACCCGGTCTGTCGGGAACGCCCGACTACTCCGTGGCCAACCTCCACTTTGCGAGCGGAGCGGCCGCGCGCATCACGTGCAGCGTCGTGGCACCCCGCGACCACCGCATGCGCGTGATCGGACGCGAAGGCGAGATCACCACTGACAGCTATCGTCAGTACCGGGCCCCGGTCTTCCTCGAGCGGTTCACCCGGCGGAGCCTGAACGCCCGAAAGTTCCAGACGCTCCGCGCGCATCGCGGTCTCGGCCGGCTTCTCGGAATGGGCGGACGTCGCGTCAAGCTCCTCCGGAACTCCAAGTCGCACGCCGTGGAGAAGAACCTCCTCGTGCGTCCGTCGCTCAAGCAGCGCCTCGTCGGGGCGCTCCGGAGACGCGAGGTGTACGCCCAGGACAAGTTCGCAGGGATCGCGCAGATGGCTGACGAGATCTCAGGCGGCAACCCTCAGTACCTGAGTCCGGACTTCCTGCTGCATCTGAACGAGCTCACGCTCCTGGTTCAGGGGGCGGGTCCGGGCGGGATCGCTGTGCGCACGACGACCACCTTTGAGCCTCTGGGGCCGATCCCGGACGTGGGCGCACTGACGAGCGGTGATCCGCGCCACGATCAGCCAGGTGGTGTGCGCAATGTCTGATCCAAGGAACTCGCCCGGCATTAGGATGCTGCAAGACACGCTGGATCGTCGACGTCCGCCTGCGAGTCGAGCAGCAGGTTCGGACACGCGAGCTGGGCGTTCCCCAGTACCAAGTACACGGTGGATGTGACACGTTGCGAGTCGCTGTGACAGGAGTGAGTGGGCTCATCGGGTCGGCGGTCGTCCGCCTCCTCGAGCACGATCACGAGATCGTCAAGGTGGGCCGCCGGGATGGTGACGACGTGGTCCTCGACCTCTCGGACGAGTCGACGTGGGACAGGGCCGACTTCCCCCAGATCGATGCGTTGGTGCACTGCGCCGGGGTCGTCGACGAGGACATACGCGATCACGCGGATCTTGCGTGGAAGAAGGCCGTCGGGGGTGCGAACCGTCTGGTCGACGCGGCACTCCACGCGGGGGCCCGCCACCTCGTCTACATCTCCTCCGCTCACGTCTACGGGCCACTCGTCGGTCGTGTCGACGAGAGCCGTGCCTCCAATCCGGTGTCCGACTACGCCATCGCGCACTACGCGACGGAGCAGATCTTTCGACGACGGGCCTCGGACCAGGTCCGGGTCTCGGCCCTCCGACCCTGCGCAGTCTTCGGCCTCTTGCCCGATCCCGAGCGCTTCCGCCGGTGGTCGCTGGTCCCCTTCGCGTTCCCTCGCGACGCCGTCAGCGGGGGTGAGATCAGGATCCGGTCGTCCGGCGAGCAGCGGCGGAACTTCGTCGGGAACGACGACATCGCCCGCGTGGTCGCGCGATGGCTCGGGGAGGACGGCCAGGGTTGGAGCGTCCTCAACCCGATCGGCCTGCTCGACGCCTCGATCGCCGAGGTCGCGCAGATCTGCGCTGAAGAAGCTGAGTCCGTCACGGGCCGACCGTGCCAGGTGTTCCGAGGGGGTCCGGACGTCGATCCGCCTGAACCCCTGCGGTACGAGTCGACAGCATCGTACGAGCGGGGATCGCAGTCCTTCCGCGCCACCACCCGCGACTTGCTGCGTCTGCTGAACGGTGGTGCGTGACGTGAAGCCGAGGCTGACGATCGGGCTCATCACCTTCAACGGATCGGCGTCGATCGCGCGAAGCATCGAGAGTCAGCTGAGCCAGACCTTCCGCGACTTCACGCTGCTGATCTTCGACAACGCCTCGACGGACGGGACGAGCGAGATCTGCGCCGCCTTCGCGGCCGAGGATCCGCGGGTCGTGCACGTCCGGCATCCCGCCACCGTTCCTCAGAGTGACAACTTCCGTGGCGTGCTCATGGCCGCGGACACCGAGTACTTCATGTGGGCGACCGACGACGACCTGCGCAGTCCGCGGTTCGCCGAGGACTGCATCGAGCTGCTCGACCACCATCCCAATGCGGTGGCAGCCTGCACGCCGGTGCAGTTCAGAGCGCAGGACGGTTCGCTGACCGACGCGCGCGGCACGTTCAGCATCGAGGGGACACCGGAGCAGCGGCTCAGGACGTACTTCGCGAACCCGCGTGACAGCTCTCGTCTCTTCGGCGTCTACCGAACCGATGGCCTCAAGAAGGCCTACGCCGAGGACACGTCGGTCTTCGGCTACGACTGGCTCGTCGTCGGCCTGACGATGCTCGAGGGCGACCACCTCGAGACAGGGACGGTCGGCCTGGTCCGTGCGGCAAACGCGCCCGGCAAGTACTTCGCCAGCTTCAAGCGGCACTTCGTCCGCGAGCCCGGTCCGTGGGGCGTCCTCTCCTCCTTCCTCCCGCTCCTTCCCATGACGCGGCAGCTGCGGTCCCGCCTTCCGCGCTCTGCTTGGAGAGCTTCTCGATGGCGCCTGCTGCGCCTGAACCTGCACCAGTCGCTGTTGATGCTTCGGTGGAGGTTCCCGAGGCTTGAGCCGGTGTTCCGGTTGGTGCGTCGCGTGGACCGTAGCGTCGGGAACTCGTGAGGTAGACATGGTCAAGGTCCACGACGCCAGGGCGAACAACTTCAACCTGCTCCGCCTGGTGGCGGCAAGTGCAGTGATCTTCTCGCATGCGGCAGAGATCGCTGGTGCGCGCCCCGACGCGATCGAGGAGTGGATCGGTTACAGCGGGGGCTGGATCGCCGTCTCCGCGTTCTTCTCGATCAGCGGCTTCCTCATCTACCGTTCCATGGTCAGCAGCAGGAACGTGAAGATCTTTATGGTGGCGCGAGGCCTCCGCATCTTCCCGGGCCTGTGGGTGATGCTCGTGCTCACGACGATGGTTCTTGGGCTCACGGTCGCCGCAGGCGGACCGAGCAGCTACTTCACGTCCCCGCAGGTCTACGAGTACGTCGCCGGCAACGCCGTGCTCTACGCGCCGCAGTACCACTTGCCGGGAGTGTTCGACGGTCTGCCGACCGACGGCGTGGTGAACGGCTCCCTCTGGACCCTGCGTTTCGAGTTCACGTGCTACCTCGCGGTCGTGGGGCTCTTCGTGGTGGGAGCGTTCGCGTCCAACCGTCGCTTCGCCTCCATGTGCGTGGTGTATGTCGTGGGCTACGTGGGCTTCCTCGTCGTCTCAGCGCACCTTGGCTCCCTCGATGCGGCGCTGCATGACGGTAGCGACGTCGCCAAGCTGCACCGACTCTCGCTGGCGTTCATGGTCGGGGTCGTCGTTGCCCGCCTGTCCGACCGGGCACGTCCCGCGTGGTGGTGGGTCGGCATCGGAGGGCTGCTGTGCTTGGTGAGCTTTGGCACGCCCCTCTTCCAGACCGCCCTGGTGTTGCTCGTGGCCGCCCTCGTCTTCTGCCTCGCCTTCTTCCAGGCGCAGTGGCTGCATCGCTTCCGCTCCATGCACGACTACAGCTACGGCATCTACATCTACGCGTTCCCGGTGCAGCAGGCCGTCCAGCTCTGGTTGGACCCGCGCCACGCGATCGTGAACGCCCTGATCAGCCTGGTGATCGTCGTGCCGCTCGCCGCCCTCTCCTGGCACGCTGTGGAGAGCCCGGCACTGCGACTGAAGAGCCGGCTGCAGAGACGCGCAACGCCGTGAGGACGATGCGACGCAACAGTGCATTCTCCGCGGCCGAGGTCATCGTCGGTGGCGTCTGCCTCTTCTTCATCTACCGCAACGTCGTCCAGACCCTCGGCGTCTCCATGCTCGGCGTTTGGTCCCTAGTCCTGGCGACGACGGCGTTCGGCCGTGCTGCGGACCTCGGGATCAGCGGAGGTCTGGCGCGATTCATCGGGCGATCGATCGGCGAGGGCCGACTCGAAGCCGCAGTCGCGTACATGCGGACCGGTGTCCTGTTCATGGCGGCCGCCATGGGCGTCGTCGCGCTTGCCCTCTGGTGGCCCCTTTGGCGCGGACTGGCCATCGCCCTCGACGGGCGTGAGCTTGCCGCCGCGCGAGAGGTGCTGCCCTGGGCAGTGTTGAGCCTGTGGCTCCTCATCGTGAAGTCCGCGATCGACTCGTGCCTGCTGGGGATGGGGCGCGCCGACCTGCGCTCCATCGGAGGCATGCTGGGCATGCTGGCCCAGCTGGTCGCGTCGCTGATGCTCGTGGGGACGTTCGGCCTGAACGGTCTGGCGTGGGCGCAAGCGGGGCAGTTCGTGCTCGCCATCTGCTTCGAGCTCGGCGCTCTCGCCATCGTGACGAACAGCGCCGGCGACAGGATGGCATCGCCCTGGTTCTCCGGGGCGCTCCTGCGGGAGATGCTCGGATTCGGCGTCAAGCTCCAGGCGGGTTCTCTCGCCAACCTGATGTTCGAACCCGTCGTGAAGACCGCTCTCGGAGCGGTGGCGGGCACTCACGTCCTCGGGATCTTCGAGATCGCCTACAGGATGTCGTATCAGGCCCGAAACGTCGCGATCATGGCGCTGCAGCCTTCACTGCCCAAGTTCGCAGAGCTGTCGGTGGGAGACCAGCAGGGCCTGCGGGACCTCTTCTCGCGCATCTGTCGTGCCGCAGCCCTCATGGGTGGTGGGCTCATGCTTTTGGTCGCGGTGGCCTCTCCGCTCATCTCGTTCCTCTACCTCGACGAGGTCGATCCGCTCTTCATCTACGTGGTGGGAGTGGTCTCGGCGATGTGGGCTGCGACGATCTTCGCCTCGCCTGCCTACTACCTCGGTATCGCGAGTGGCCGCGTCGTGCCGTACGTGATGAGCGAATGTGTCTCCATCGCCATCGCGGGCCTGGCGGTCGTCGTCGTGGGTGCCGTCATCGATCCGGCAGCTTCCATCGTCGGTATCGCTCTGGGAAAGATCGTGGGCAGCTGTATCACAGCGGCATGGATCCGTCCCACCTCACGACTTCGCGACTCGGCACTGCTTCATCCGGATATCCTGAAGGCGACCGTCGTCGTGTTGCTGTGCTCCGTGACTGTGGTCCTGGTGAGCTTGCACGTGCGATGACCGGAGACGAGAGGCTCGACAGATGGCTCTGACGCAGTCGAGCACCCGTCGTGGCGCGCCCGCCGTCGACACGGGCCGGCGAGGGCACCGCACGGTCTACGCGTTGATCGTCGTCGCCCTGATCGGGATGCATCTGCGGCTCTCCGTGGAGACGAGCACCGGGGCACAGGTCGTTCCGATGTACCCGCTGCTGCTGAGCGCCGCCCTGCTCTCGTTCCGTGTCGGGAACGAGCTGGCTCGACGAGCGGGTCAGCTGATCGTGGTCCTGGCCGTGTTCCTGCTCATCGAGCCGTTCGTCTCCTTCGCTCCAGAGAGTGCGAGCGTCGTCAACCTGCTCTCGGCGTTGCAGCTCCTCGCCTCGGTCCTGTCGGCCTTGATCATCATCGCGGTGTGCCGGACGCTTCCCCGTGACGGCTTGCGCAAGCTGTTCTTCGGCTTCTGGGTCGCCTTGATGGTGCTGGCCCTGTTAGAGAGCGTCGGACTTCGCGACGTGTTCACCTCGATCCGCGATGCGCTCTACTTCACCTCGCAGCGAGGGATCTACTCCGAGGCGGCACGCGACATCGTCCTCTACGGGAAGATCCGACCGACTGCGCTGGCGAGCGAACCTTCCTATCTTGCCGACTCGTACATGAGCATGATCGTCGCGGTCTTCCTCCTGGATCCTCGACGAGGGCAGTGGTCGTCCTGGGTGCGGCTCGGGCTGATGGTCGCCATCGGCTTCGCGATCGCGCCGAGCCTGAAGATCGTCTTCTACCTGCTCGCTCTCGGGATCTGGATCCTGTGGCCGAGGACGCCCAAGCGGCTGGCGCTCGCGGGTGTGGCGCTGTCGACGGTCTTCTTTGTCATGTTTGTGACCTTCGAGTTCTCGCTCGGATCGGTCCTGACGAGGTTCGGGCTGGGGGAGACCGGCAGCTTCTTCGGACGCATCGCTGTCGCGCCGCAGATCGGTCTCGAGGCCGTCACCAACCACCCGGTCCTGGGGTACGGAGTGGGGAACACAGACGGACTCCTGCCCGTCATCGACGAGGCCTGGCAGAGCAGCGGGGCATACGCCCGTTTCCCGTGGTACCAGGGATTGGGCCCGTCGGAGCTCATGTCCAACGGGTTCTGGTGGCAGTGGGCGTTCCTCGGCGTGCTGGGCGGAGCCCTCTTGTGGATCCTCCTCGTGAAGATCCTGGCGGCTATGGGCGTGGAGCACCCCTTGCGGTCGATCGTCTGTGCGTGGGTGGTGTGGTACTCGGGCTTCGCCTTCGTCGACCCGGCGAGCTGGTTCGTCCTGGCGCTCTTCGTCGTCCCTGTTGTGACGAAGACGCTCGACGCCTCGACCGTGCCTTCCGGAGCCCCGACGGGGACGGTCCGCGGGAGGACCGGCCGAACCGTGGAGCCTCGAGTAGTCGGTAGCTGAGGTAGGTGGCTGCTCCGGTGAACAGGATCCCGACGAGTCCGAGCGCGATGAAGGGCAGTCCGAAGCGACCTGGGGTCAGCGTCTGTAGAGCGATGAGGTGCCACAGGTAGAGGCTGTAGCTCGCCAGGCCGATGAGGACCAGAGGACGGAGCCGGAGCACCCGCTCGACGACGGTGTGATGGGCCCAGGAGGGCAGGACGCACAAGCCCACGCTGGCGAGCGTGACGAGGGGGAATCCCACGTATCGGTACGCGCTGGTGTACTGACCCGGTCCGACGACGGTCCACAACGCAATCAGGGCGAGTGATGCCCACCCCAGAAGCTCGGCCCACGGGCGGCTGGGCCGGCTTCGCCCGCCGGCGTCCTGGAGCAGCAGCCCGATGGCGCAACCGGCGAGGATCTCGGAGAAGCGAGGCGCGGGAGCGAAGTAGAACCAGATCGCGGAGGTCGGCAGCGCTGTGACGTAGGCGACGACCGCCAGCCCCGCCGAACACCAGCCCGCGGTTCGTGCGCTGGTGCCTCTGCGTCGCCACAGGTAGATCAGCCAGGGCCAGACCAGGTAGAAGGTCCACTCCACTCCCAGCGACCAGGTCTGTCCGAATGGCTCGGTCGACCCGAGGTCCAGCGCGTAGACCCACGTTGCTCCCTGCCCCATGCTGATCCCGGCATTTCTCGCAGCCTCCGGGAAGGACACCGGCTCGCCCATCAGTCCAACGATGCAGGTGCCGATCACGAGAAGCCCGACGAGGGCAGGGTAGAGGCGCAGGATCCTGGCGCGGATGAACCGGAGGTAGGCCTGCGACATGGGGACGCGATCATCTCGGCGTTGCCACAAGAGGCTCGTGATCAGAAAGCCGCTGAGTACGAAGAAGACGTCGACCCCTATGTATCCGCCGTCGAAGTAGGGGGTGTAACGCGCCGCCCAGTGCACCAGCAGGACCGCGCCGATCGCGACGGCGCGGACTCCGTCGTAGTAGTCGATCCGTCCGTGGGACGGCCGGATCAGCGTGGTCATGAGGACCGGTGGAGGTGCCAGGCGGGGTCGAAGTCGCGCGCGCCGGCGTCCTTCGGGGAGATCAGCGCGGGCTTGAACGGAAGCGACACGTTGAAGGTCGGGTCGTCCCACCGGACCGACCGCTCGTTCTCGGGGTCGTAGTAGGCGGACACGAAGTACATCATCTCGACGTCCTCCGTCAGGGAGAGGAAGCCGTGGGCGCAGCCGTGCGGGATGTACATCATGGTGCGGTTCTCGGACGTCAGCTCGGCGCTGAAGGAACGGCCGAAGGTCGGTGAGCCCTCGCGCAGGTCCAGCACCACGTCGAGCAGGGCTCCTCGGATCACCTTGACGACCTTCACCTCGGCACTCTCGCCGAGCTGGTAGTGCATCCCCCGGAACGTGTGCTTGACGCGACTGAACGACGTGTTGAACTGGACGAACCGAGTCTCGAGGTCGAGCGCCTCGAACTCGTCGACGTCGAAGACGCGCGAGAAGAAGCCTCGATCATCACCCCGAGGCTCAAGGTCGATCGTGTACACGCCGGCGAGTGGCGACTCGGTGAACCTCACGGTGCCGTCCTCTCTGCAGCGCCCTGTCCCAGCGCCTCGTAGTCGTCGATCTGCGCGTCGAGCGCCGTGGCGTAGTCCTGTCCGGAGTCCGTGGCCTTGATCCAGTCCGCCGTCCACTGGACTGCCTCGCGACCCGTGAGTCGTGGCCGCCAGCCCAACGACTTCTCGGCGAGTGAGGCATCGAGCGTGAGGAGCTTCATCTCCACTGGGTGGAATCCGGAGGCCTGGTGCCACGGCCGGTCTACCCCCATCGCCTCGCCGAGTGTCTCGGTCACCTCACTCACGGTCATCGGCTGGTCAGGGACCGGAGCGAAGTTCAGGGCCCGCGGCAAGGTGGGCCAGCGGTGGTCGACCATCGCCTCGACGTAGTCCAGGTAGCCGCTCACAGGGTCGAGGACGTGCTGCCACGGCCTCACAGACCGAGGGTTTCGGAGCTCGACGCTGGTGCCCGAACGCATCGCGCGCCAGATGTCGGGGACGAGTCGGTCCTCCGACCAGTCCCCTCCGCCGATCACGTTGCCTGCTCGAGCGGTCGCGAGTGCGACGCCAGCATCGTCGTAGAAGCTCTGCCTGTAGGAGGAGACCACTTCCTCGCACGCAGCCTTGGAGCTCGAGTAGGGGTCGTGGCCGCCCAGGCGGTCCGACTCGACGAACGGGGTCCCAGAGTCGTCGTTGAGGTAGACCTTGTCCGTCGTGATTACCAGGACCGCCTGGAGGCGCGGCGCATGGTGGCGGAGAGCTTCCAGGACGTTGAGCGTGCCCATCACGTTGGTCGCGAACGTCTCGGCGGGCTCGGCGTAGGAGCGGCGGACCAGCGGCTGGGCAGCCATGTGGATGGCGACGGTCGGGTCGGCGTCGGCCACCGTCGACGTCAAGGTCGTCGCGTCCGTGATGTCGCCGACGACGGACTGCAGTCCCGGGAGGTCCAACGAGGGGAACAAGGCTGGAGTGGTGTCCGGCGCCAGCGCGTAGCCGACCTGCGAGGCGCCCATGCGCGACAGCCAGCGAGCGGTCCACGATCCCTTGAAACCCGTGTGTCCGGTCAGGAGGACGCGCTGGTCGGCCCAGAACTCTGGATTCGGCACGGTCTCTACTCCCACGTCTTCCAGGGAGCCTGGTCTGCTGCCCACAGGTCCTCGAGATGCATCTTGTCCCTCAGCGTGTCCATCGGCTGCCAGAATCCGTTGTGCTCGAATGCTGCCAGCTGTCCGTCGTGAGCGAGGCTCTCGAGCGGCTCTCGTTCCCAGATGGTCGCGTCGCCGTCGATACGATCGAGAACGCGAGGATGGAGGACGAAGAATCCGCCGTTGATCTGCCCGCCGTCGCCCGCAGGCTTCTCCTCGAACTTCTCCACTCGGCCGTCCGTGATGACGGTGGAGCCGAAGCGACCGGAGGGTCGCACTGCGGTGAGCGTCGCGTCGAGACCGTGCTCGCGGTGGAACGTGGCCAACGCTGTGAGGTCGACGTCGGCGACACCGTCGCCGTAGGTCATGAGGAAGGGCTCGTCGTCGCGGAGGAACGGCCGGACGCGCTTGAGCCGTCCGCCGGTCAGCGTCTCGGCACCCGTGTCGATCAGCTGGATCTTCCAGTCAGGCAGCGACTCGTTCTCCCCGAGGAAGGACACGGAACGCTGGCGGATGTCGACCTCGATCGAGGAGTTGTGCATCGCGTAGTTCGCGAAGTACTCCTTGATGTAGTAGCCCTTGTATCCCAGGCACACGACGAACTCGTTGAAGCCGTGCTGCGAGTAGATCTTCATGATGTGCCAGAGGATCGGATACCCACCCACCTCGACCATCGGCTTCGGCCTGACCGAGGTCTCCTCGGCGAGCCGCGTGCCGAGGCCCCCGGCGAGAATGACTACCTTCATGCGATGTCCCGTCCCTTGTATTGACTCATGAGAGTGCCGTCTCGTCGGACGGGTCGAGCGCTGCGGTCAGGGACCGGGCGCGATCGTCCCACGAGAACGCCGAGCGGCAGTCGTCGAAGGCTCGATTCTGGACCGCGTCGAGGAGCGCGGGGTCGTCGATCACCGCACACACCAAGGTGGCAAGCGCGTCGAGCGACTCCGCAGCGAGGTACCCGTCGCCGGGTGGCGTCGGCAGGCCGCTGATGGCCGACTCGAGACCGACGATCGGCAGACGTTGGAAGATCTGCGAGAGCAGGCGGAGCTTGAAGCCGCTCCCTACGGTGTCCACGATCAGGCCGGCTCGAAATCCACTGATCACCGACTCCAGGTCGTCGACGAATCCCACGACGTCCACGTTCGGGTACTCGGTGACGACTCGACGCTTCAGTGACTCCGGGACGTCACCGACGACCGCCATCTCGATGCCGTGCTTGTCGAGACGCTCGTACGCGACGCTGAACCAGTCGAGAAGAACTTGCTGCTTCTGCTCGGAGCGGCGCCCTCCCAGCAGGGCGATCCGGCGAGGGGTGGTCGCGTCGATGGTTCTTCGTGGTGTCATGGGGCCGTCGTAACCCGGCGACAGCACGAGGTACTTCCGCTGTGGAGCGATGGCCCGGAACGGCCGGAGATCGGCCTCGTTGATGACCGTCACGACGTCGGTCCGCCTTATGAGCCGGTTCTCCCAATACTTCACCTTTGCGAGATCCCATCGGGCCATCACGCGCTTCGGCAGCGACATGTCGTAGCCCTGGTACTTGCCGGCGCGCGTCGGGTACTCCCACTCGTGAGAGGTGTAGAGCACCGTCGTGTCCTGATGCCTGCGACGGTGCCTCAGCGCGTCGCGGAGGAGGTGCGCGGAGCCGATGTTGTCGAGCACCACGGCGTCCCAGGTGTCGCTGCGCAGGTGGCGCTTCGCCTCGCGACGGTAGTCGCGCCGGGCGCCCTTCCAGGCGATGAGGGGGAATGTCGACAGGACGGAGGCTGCGCGACCGCGGCGTTGAGCTGTCGTGACGACCCAGGTCACGCCGTCAGCGGCGTCCTCGACCCGGGCGCCACCGTCGGCGCAGACGACGGTCACGTCCGCGAACGTCGCCCAGGTCTCGATGAGGCCACGGCTGTACACCGCGTCTCCAGCGACGGCCGGAGGGTACGGCAGCACCTTGGTGAAGTAGAGGACGCGAGGTCGGCGCGACTGTGTGGTCATGTCTCTACCGAGAACCTGCCGGCGCCCACGTCGAGTAGGTGCGTCCTCTGGCTGCCCGAAGGACGCCGAGCAGCGTGGCCAAGAGGGCGATCACGATCTCGGCGAGAGCGGCGATCGGCCCGGACTTGACCTTGGCTGCGATCACCGTGCTCGCCGCGACGGCCACCAGCGCGGCCAGCCCGAGGAACGGCGCGACGGTCGTTGCAAGGCCGATCGCGGCAACCGTACCGATGATCACGAAGAGACCTCCGAACCAGCGGATCACCTTGTGGGAGACGTACTTGAAGGTGTCGATCCTCGACATGGTCCGTAGCTGTGGCTTCATGACGCGGTGGGTGTGGTAGGCGCGAGCTGCGATTCGCGCCTTGCGCGAGAACTCGTCCTTCCTGTCGGTGACGAGGCGTTCGTGGGCTACGACGTCGTCGACCTTGAGAAGCCTCTTTCCCGCGAAGACGGCAGCCATCGACACCGTCAGGTCGTCGAGGACGGTGTCAGGGAAGTCCGGGTAGAGCTCACGACGGACGGCGAAGATCGACCCGTCGGCACCCATCACGTTCCCCGTCCGGGACTCGAGGGTCTTGATCTTCTCCTCGAGTCGCCAATAGGCGCCGCCGACGGCCGCGGTGGAGCTGTCGTCAGCGTTCACGTAGCGCAAAGTCCCGCACACTCCGCCGACTTCTGGGTCGGAGAACCAGGAGGAGAGTCGTTCCAGCGCGTCCTCGCGCAGGGTCACGTTCGCATCGGTGAAGATCAGCACGTCACCGACAGCCTGACCCGCGAGGACCTTCATGCCGTGCGCCTTCCCGAGACGACCGCTGCCTTGGAAGACCTCGACCAGGTCGGGTCGTTCGGACAGCTTCGTCAAGGTGTCGTCGAGCGACCCGTCGTCATAGGCGAGGACCTGAAGCTCGGGATCGACCTTGCGCAGCGCTTCGAGGTTGGGGATCTTCACGTCGAGCGCGTTCGACTCGTTGAAGGCGCAGAACAGGAGGCTGAACCGCATTCGCGGTGCTGGACGCGGCTCCACGGGAACCTTCGGCAGTAGCGTGAGCACTGCGGGATAGATCGCATAGGGGTAGAGGACGCCGAGGATGCAGGCGGCCAGAACCACGGCACAAGTCGCGGTCATGCTTGATGGGACGTCCGGACCGTCTGGTGGCCCCCGAGCGGACTCATGCGCATCAGTATGCGCCGTCCGATGCGAGCACGGCCTTCATGGTTCGCCACAGGATCGCGACGTCGGCGGTCAGCGACCAGTTCTCGACGTAGTAGGTGTCGAGCTGGATGGCCTCTTCCCAGGTGAGGTCAGACCGCCCGGACACCTGCCACAGACCCGTCATGCCCGGCAGGACGCGCAGGCGGCGGTGGGCGACGTGGTCGTAGAGGTCGACCTCGAACTGGCGCTGCGGGCGCGGACCGACCAGGCTCATGGTCCCGAACAGGACGTTGAAGAGCTGCGGCAGCTCGTCGAGGGAGTACCGGCGCAGGAAGCCACCGACCCGGGTGATGCGCGGGTCGTTCTTCAGCTTGGCGAGCGGACCTACCGACTCTCCCTGCTCGGAGAGGAGCGATGCGAGGCGCGCGTCGGCGTCGGGGTGCATCGAGCGGAACTTGATCATGCCGAACGGCTCGCCGTCCTTGCCGATGCGCTCCTGGTGGTAGAAGACAGGACCGCGACTGGTCATCTTGACGGCGAGGGCCGCTGCCAGGAGGACCGGAGAGAGCATGAGGATCAGTGCCGCCGCACCAGCGCGGTCGAAGATCTGCTTGGGCCACGTCGCGGCGTCGCCGTAGGTCGGCTTGTCGACGTTGAGGAACGGCATCTTCCCGACGCGGCTCAGCTGGATGCGCGAGCCCGAGACGTCGACGACGTTGGGTGACACGAGCAGGTCGACGTCGAGACCTTCCAGCTCCCAGGTCAGCTCCTTCAGGCCGGCGTGACCCAGGTGCTCCGTGTCGGTGACGATCACCAGCTCCGCCTCCGCCACGCTCAGCGCGGCGTCGAGGTTGCGCTCGGTCCCCATCACCGGAACGAAGGCGTCCGGAATCGGGAGCCACTCGCACAGCGAGGTGGCGCGGTCCGGGACCCACACGCCCGTCACCCGGACGCCGGACTGAGGGCTGTTGCCCAGGTGGCGCGTGATGTCCTCGGCCGATCGCATGCCGCCGATCACGAGGGCGTTGGTGATCATCGCCCCCCGCTGGCGCTGGCGGTTCAGCCACGAACGCCACACGCGGCGGACGACGATCAGCCCCAGGAGGCCGAGAGGGAAGGTGATGGCGAGATACCCGCGCGAGGAGTCGATCTTGAAGACGAGGGACGCGATGGCCACGAGCCCGAAGAAGGTGACGGACGCGCGGACGATGCGGCGGTACTCCTCGACGCCGTCGCCCAGGACCCGGCTGTCGCGGGTGCGGTAGGCCTGCAGCGCGACGGACCAACCCACGGCGAGAGTGGCTCCGAAAGTCCAGTAAGAGACGGAGAGCGGGCCGTTGGTGGTGGCCTCGGCGTCAGCGCCGAAGCGCAGGACGGCTCCCAGGATGGCCACGGCGAAGAGAACGGCGGTGTCGGTCAGGAAGACACGGTGTGCGACCTGCTTGTGCCATGGCGCGCGGTGTGTCGCTGAGCTGTCGATGGCGGGGTCCTCAGGGGGTTCGACGGCGACAGCAGGTCGCTGGGTTCGCCGCGCGCTCGGGAGGTCCGCATGGGTAGAGGTCGTCCGACTGACGTCCTGGATGGTCATGTGCACCGTTCTCCGAGTTTCTCAGTGTGCTCCCCCGAGCCAGCACCCGCTCAGGTTAGGGCTGATTCCGGGGCGATTCGACCACTTTGTGTGAACGAGGTGTGACATCACAGGCGCCAAACGGTGATCCTCGCCACGTCTGGGTCGTTTGCCCTCTGCAACGACAGGGCATTCGACCCGTACGGCACTCGGGCCAAAGTCAGGGGCCAATGCGGTCGGGTCGGACGGGATCGGAAATCCGTCGTACGAATGTGGAGAAACCGCTGACGGGCGTGGTGCCGGTCGGTAATGTTCTTCTCGAAGCCCCGCTGATTCACCCCCCGAGATCAGCGGGGTTTCTCTATGCCGGAATCCCACTTCCGCTGGTGATGCAGACCACCCGGAAGTGACACGTTCCTGTCATCTTTCTTCCCTACCTTCGGATCGGAAGGAGGAGGGTGATGAGACGTACCTGGAGGCGCTGGCGCTGTCGGCTGAAGTACGGATACGCCTGCCCCCACCTGGAGCTGCACACCAGGGAGGGCAGGAAGGGCCTCGGCACGCGGAGGCGCTGACGAGCGTCAGTCGACCGAGACCGTGTTGTTGCTCAGGTTCGGGTCGGTGCGACCGGGCGACGTGACCGTCGCGGAGAAACCGGAAGCCTCGGGGGGCGACCAGGACGCCACGAGCGGACCGGGGTTCGGCCCCGACGCCGTGCAGATCACGACCCTCGACGCTCCGCCTCCCGTGCACGACCATCCGTTCTGCTGCACCCAGCCCACCGACAGCTCTTGCGGGAACGTCAACGTCACCTGCGGGACGTCGCGCGTCGCCACCACCGTCAGTCGCACGATGCGCTCGAGCTCCGTGCGCTCCACCGTCGCCGAGATCGACAGGTCCTCGTCGGGGGTCGGCTCAGGCGTCGGCTCGGGAGTGGGCTCCGGGGTCGGCTCAGGGGTGGGCACGGGCTTCGTCGGTGCCGGTTGCGGGCGGGCGTGGTGCTTGGTCGGTGCTGTCGGCGCTGCGGACGGGGACGCCGAGGGCGCAGGCTGAGGCGACGTGCCGGCGACCGGCTCGAGCGACGGCGCGACCGTCGGCTCGTCGACCGGGACGTCGGCCGTCTCGGGCGTGGTCTGCGGCGACGCCGTGACGGCGCTGGGTACGTCCTTCGCGACCACGCGTGCGGTGTCGCCGCGCTGGGACACCAGCACGGCGCCCACGGCCACCGCGGCGACCAGCACGGTCGCGGCCACGGCAGCGACGACGCCGAGGCCGGCGCCGGCCAGGCCGCCGACGCCGGACGCACCAGCGGCGCCGCCGGACGACGACGAGCTGCTCGTCGACGAGCCGCCGGTCGTCGACGACGTCGCGACCAGGCCGGCGCTCAGGGCGGTGCTCGTGGCGCCGAACGCGGCCACGCCAGGTGCGCCGAGCAGAGCCGGCAGCAGGAGCAGGCTGAGGTTGGCGGTGATGCCGCCGACCATGAGTGCAGCCTCGTTGCAGCCCTCGCAGTGCTCGAGGTGCGCCTCGACCTTGGCCAGGGCGCGAGGCCGCAGCTTCCCGCGGTCGTAGGCGGGCAGCAGCTCGCGCACCTCGCGGCACTCCGGGTCGTCGGTCTGGCCCAGGTGCGCTGTCAGGTAGGCGTTGCGCAGACCCTCGCGGGCGCGCAGCGCAAGCGACGAGACCGCGTTCGGGCGGATGCCGAGCGTCTGCGCGACCTGCTCGGGCGACTCGTCGTGGATGGTCGTGTGCCACAGCACCGCCTGCCAGCGCTCCGGGAGCGTCGCGAACGCCTGGGCCAGCAGGCTCGACTCCTCACGCAGGTCGACCCCGTCACCCGCCGCCGGCACGGGCGCCTCGTCGACGTCCTCGTACAGGTCGATCCGCGACGCCGCCTTCGACGCGCGGTAGAAGCCGTTGCGCACCGACGTCAGCAGGTAGGGGCGGAAGGCGAACTCAGGTCCGGCGCCGTTGCGGATCGCGCGGAGCACGCCGACGAACGCCTCCGAGGCGAGGTCGTCGGCGGCGGAGCGGCCGGCCAGGGCCGTCGCGAGACGGACGGCCGGGGGGTGGTGGCGCTCGAACAGAGGACCTGCGGCGTCGTCGTCTCCATCGCGGTAGCGCTGGATCAGCTCGGCGTCGCTCGGGTCGAGAAAGAGGTCAGGCATGGGTCGCCATTCGGCTGGTGAACAAGGGGATCTGGGGGGGTAGCCCTGTGACCAAGAGTGCGTCGTCATCGTCCCGTCACGCAAAATTCGGACAAAAGATCAAGGAGATCCGCGTGATCGTCCCACCGTGACCCACTCCTTTCCTCTCGTCGGCGGGAACGTCCCGTCATTCCAGGGGCGAGAGGAAGCGGTACACCGTGAGCATCCGAGCCCTGCCCTGCCGACCCCCCACGCTGCGTCTCGTCGGCGGACCCGGCGACGACATCGCGCACGTCGCCGGGCTTCTGGCGCGCTGCACGCCGGGAGGCGGCTGGCAGCCCACGCTCGCGGCACGCCTCGGCCGGCTGCACGCGCAGGAGGGCGCCGACCTGCACGGCCTGCTCGCCTGCATCGACGACACCCTCCTTGCCGCCGGCCGCTCGCCGGCCACGCCGCAGGTGGCGCGCGCGGCGCTCGAGGCCTGGACCAAGGAGCGGTGCCGACGCGGAGAGGACGTCGACAACCCGCTCACCGGCACGCCGGGAGCGGAGAACCTGCGCCGCCAGCTCGAGCGGGTGTGCCTCGCGGCGTCGCCGCGCGTGCTCGTGGCCGAGGTGATCGTCGACGAGCTGGTGCAGTGCGACCGCGGCGCGCTGCGTGACGTGGAGACCGAGCTGAGCCTCGCGCTCGTGCGCGCCGTCCTCGACGACCAGCTCGGTGCCACCGACCACCTCCACCACGGACGGTGGTCGCGCCTCGGCCCGCACCGGCTCGCGGCCCTCGTCGACGTCGCCGACGTCGCGGCCCTCGTGGCCGGGGTGAGCCGGTCGCGTCGCTGGCTCGGACGGTGGCGCGCCGACATCGACGTCGCGGCCTGGTTCGAGCCGGTGCCGTCCGAACCGGGCGCACGGGGCGCGCTCGTCAGGGACCTCGCCATGTGAGGCGAACGAGACCGCCGTCCACGGACGTGACCAGGGGTGCAGGTCCGCGGTGGGGAGCACGCTCCCTCGGGGGGACGGTGCACATGAAAGACGCCGGCGGCGACCGACCGGCTCAGAGGTGCTGCGGAGGGAGCAGCACCGAGAGCAACGGCGGTCGCCGCCGGCGACGCGTGCGAAGGATCAGCTGCCGACGTCGAACTTCGGCGACGGGGCAGCGGCAGGATGCTCGGACGTCGGTCGCTTCGGTGGCGCGATCGACGTCGGACGATCTCGGACGAACTCGCGTTCCATCCAGTGCAGGCGGTTCGCGCCTGTGCGCGGATCCCAGAAGTCGCAGAGCACGAGGCTCTCGTAGGTGTGGGTGGCCATGGCGGGCACGAGCTCCTTGACCTGCTCGCCGCCGTGGTCCCAGAGGCAGCCGACCCAGACGGGCCGGGGGTTCGCCAGCGGCACCGGCGTCCCCGAGGGCGTCGGTTGCTGGTTGATCAGGAGGGACATGTCCCTAACCTATTCACTGAACAGGTTCTGACCAACTTTTGGTTGAAGATTTGTTCACCGACCAGGTCACACCAGCTCGCGGTTGGCGAACTGGTTCAGCTTCTCGCAGACGAACACGACGTGGCGGTGCAGCCACACGGTCGCTGCGGGACCGAACGACGCCGACGTCGCGTCGACCGAGTACGTCAGGCGGCTGCCTGTCAGGTGGTCGTGCAGCTCGATCGTCTCCAGCAGGTCCGCCATCGGCGTCTCGGTGCGCAGCGCGAGGCACTGACCCGCCCTGAAGTCCGCGACGTGCACCGTCGCGTCGACGCCGTGCAGGCCGTTGTGGTGCTTGCACACGTACGACGACGCAGGATCCAGGACCGTGCTGTCGGTGGACACGCACTCCTCCAGCGCGCTCCACTCGGAGATGTTCTCCAGGGACACGAGCTCGTCCCACAGTCGCTCGCGGGCGAGCGAGGACTCGATCTCGTGACCATCGATGAGCATTCCTGAACGGTAGGTCCGGTTCGACGGGTCCGCAGTGCGAGAAAACCATTGAAATCTCAACCAACTGAGCGGCTGGAGTGCGCGAGCGTCGGCACGCCTCCCCGGGGAGCGCTGGCAGCGCAGGCGCCGCGACGTGCAGGCACCCGTGACATTTCCCACTTGTTACGACCAGGTAGATGAAAACTTCTTCAACTCCGGTACGGTCACTCCAACCGATTGCGGGGGAGGACCCCCCGGAACGTGTCCCCGGACGGGGCAACGAGAGGAAACGACACGATGGCAGACGTGGCGGCGGCGCTCGACAAGGCCGGACTGACCAACACGCACGTGCGCGAGTACGTGGAGCACTGGGCGGGGGTGACCGGCGCCTCGCAGATCGAGGTCGTCTCGGCCGCCGACGACGCCCGACTCATCCAGGAGGCGCTCGACGCCGGGGAGCTCCTCCCCGCCGGCGAGGGTCGCTACTACTCCCGCTCCTACTTCAAGGACACCGCACGCGCCGAGGAGCGCACCATCGTCGCCACGCACGACGAGGCCGACAAGGGCGTCTACAACAACTGGCGTCCCGCCACCGAGATGAAGGAGAAGCTGGTCGGGCTCATGACCGGCGCCTCCGAGGGCAAGACGATGTACGTCATCCCCTACCTCATGGCACCGAAGGGCTCGCCCCTCGAGAAGTACGCGGCCGGCGTCGAGCTCACCGACAACCGCAACGTCGTGTTGCAGATGATCCGCATGGCCCGCGTCGGCGCCGAGTACATCAACGACCTCGGCGACTCCTTCGTGCGCGCCGTGCACGTCACCGGCGACCTGGAGAACCTCGGCCAGGGCACCCCCGACGACAAGCGGTACTTCGTCACCGTCGCCGACGAGCGCACCATCCTGCACTTCGGCTCCTCCTACGGCGGAAACGCGCTGCTCGGCAAGATCGCCCACGGCCTGCGCCAGGGCTCCTACGACGGCTGGAAGAACGGCTTCCTCGTCGAGCAGTTCATGCTGCTCGGCATCGTCGACAAGGAGACCGGCAAGAAGTACCACATCTGTGGCGGCTTCCCGTCCGCGTCGGGCAAGACGAACCTCGCCATGACGCTCGCCCCCGACGCCCTCGGCGACCGCTACTACGTCGAGTTCTACGGCGACGACATCGCGTGGCTGTGGGTCGGCGACGACGGCAAGCTCTACGGCATGAACCCCGAGAACGGGGTCTTCGGCGTCGCGAAGGACACCAACGAGAAGACCAACCCGACCGCCGTCGACTCCATCGTCGAGGGCACCGGCGCCATCTTCACCAACGTCGCCTACAACCCCAAGACCCAGGAGGTCTGGTGGGAGGGCAAGGGCGACAAGCCCACCGACCTCGACGGCTGGGAGGACTGGAAGGGCGACCTCATCGCCGACCGTCAGGGCGAGGAGGTCGACGCGCCGTGGGCCCACCCCAACAGCCGCTTCACCACCACGCTGGAGAACGTGCCCAACGTCGCGAAGGACTTCGAGGAGCCGCAGGGCGTCGAGATCCACGGCGTCATCTTCGGCGGCCGCACCCGCGACCGTGAGCCGCTCATCCGCGCCATCGACGACGTCGCCGAGGGCGTCTACGACGGCCTGACCCTCGGCGCCGAGGCCACGGCCGCCGCCGACGGCCTCGAGGGCGTCCTGCGCTACGACCCGATGTCGATGCGTCCGTTCATGTCCTACTCCGAGGGCGCCTACGCCGCCCACTGGCTCGAGGTCTTCTCCCGCGCCCAGAAGAAGCCCGTGTTCGCGCACGTCAACTGGTTCCAGCGCGGCGACGACGGCCGCTTCCTGTGGCCCGGCTACCGCGAGAACCTGCGCCCGCTCGTGTGGCTCATGCAGTACATGAACGGCGAGGTCGAGGGCGAGCGGACGCCCGTCGGCGTCATCCCGAAGCGCGACGAGCTGCTCCTCGAGGGTCTGGACGAGCAGGCCCTGGCCGACCTCGACACGATCCTCACGATCGACGTCGACCGCTGGCGGGAGGAGATCGGCCACCGCCAGGTGCACCTGGAGCAGTTCCACGGACTGCCCGAGGAGATCTGGGAGGCGCACCGCCGCGTCGCCGCCGCTCTGGACGACACCGCGCTCGACGACGCCTGAGCCGGTGTCTGCCACGAGCGCACCGCTGCACCACAGCAAGGCCGAGCTCTTCCGCACGCTCGGGCACCCGGTCCGCATCCGGGTGCTCGAGCTGCTGGAGGACCGGCCGATGGCCGTGCGCGAGCTGCTCGCCGACATCGAGGTCGAGTCGTCGTCGCTGTCGCAGCAGCTGGCCGTCCTGCGTCGGGCCGACCTCGTGACGTCGACCCGACGCGGAGGCACCGTCGAGTACGCGCTGGCGACGGATCGCGTCGCCGAGCTGCTCGCCGCCGGCAGGGCCCTGCTCAACGTCCTGCCCTGACCCACCCCCACCCGACCCCGCCCAGCCTCCGCTGGGCGGGGTCGCGTGCGTCGCGGTCGAGTGCGCCAGGACGGGCTGTCCGAGCGGTTTGCCAAGATGAGGCCATGTCGGCCCTGTCGAAGGCACTCGCCTACCGGCGTCTCGTGGATGAGCACGCTGCCCTGCGACTCCTGCGCGCCGACCTCGCACCCGTCATCGCAGGCATCCTCGCCGAGCGTCTGGGTGCACCCGGAATGCGCATGCCCACCGAAGAGCTCCACGCGGCCGTGGAGGCAGATCTCGAGGAGCTGCGTCTGCACGAGGAGCTCAAGCAGAACGCACGTGCCTACTGCGACGACTGGCGCAACGCCGGCTTTCTCGTGCGGCGCACCGATCGCGACAGCCGCGGAGAGACCTACGAGCTGTCGGCCGCCGCTCACCTCGCGCTCCGGATGTTCTCCCAGCTCGAGACACCTCGCACCACGATCACCGAGTCGCGTCTCGTCGGGCTTGCTGCCGCCATCCGTCAGCTCGCCCGCGACACCGACCCTGACGGCACCCGTCGACTCGAGGTCCTGCTGACCGAGCGAGACCGCATCGACGCCGAGATCACCGCGGTACGCGGAGGTGAGGTGACCACGCTCGACGACCGCCGCGCCGCCGAACGCCTCGCCGACATCCTCCTGCAGGCCGAGCATCTCCCCGGCGACTTCGCCGGGGTACGAGCTCGCTTCGAGAGTCTCAACCAGGACCTCCGCGCCAGCATCCTCGACGCCGACGAACGACACGGCAGCGTCCTCGACGACGTCTTTCGCGGTGTCGACCTGATCGAGGCCTCCGACGAAGGCCGAACCTTCACCGCCTTCGCCGCGCTCATCCGCGACCCCGAGCGGTCCGCCGCCCTCGACACCGACCTCGCCGCCCTGCTCGAGCGTGACTTCGCCCGCGCGATCGACCCAGGGGCACGTCGCGCGCTCCGCACGCTTGTCCGCGACCTCAAGCACGGCAGTCGCGACGTGCACCAGGTACTCACCGAGTTCGCTCGCGGTCTGCGCCGCTATGTCTACTCCCAGGAGTTCCAGCGCGACAGGCGGCTCCGCGACGCGCTGCGGGAGTCGCTCTCCGTCGCCGTCGCTGCCTCTCGCCGCATCAAGCCCTACGCGCGGATGCCGCGCGACATCGAGCTGTCGGCGCTCCCGTTCTCCACCGTGGGAGAGATCAGTGCGCACGACCCGTCCGACTACGACACCGGTGCCACCCTCGACGACGCGACCACCACGACGGTCGACCTCGAGGCACTCCGCGCGGTCGCGCGAGAGAGCGAGATCGACTTCGTCGAGCTCGTCCGCAACGTCAACGCCGTCCTCGACGAGGTGCCGTCCGCCTCGGTAGGCACCGTCCTGCGCCACCGCCCTGCCAGCCAGGGGGTCGCCAGCGTCGTCGGGCTGCTCTCCCTCGCCACCGTCCACGGGCGGCTCGACCCGAGGTCGGCCGAGTCGCTCACCTGGACGGGGACCGACGGTGTCCCGCGATCCGCCATCATCGCCACCCACACCTTTACGGAGAAGATCAGATGAGTCTCGCGGACCCCGCCGGCGCCCCGCGCCTCTGGAAGGACGACACGGGCAGGCTCGTCGAGGACTCGCGGCGGGCGGTGCTCGAGATCCTCAAGGGCCCGTACCTGTCAGGGCGCCGACGGCCACAGCTCTGGGCCGCCCTGATGGCCGACGAACGCGCCATCCGATCGCTCCTGCACGATCTCTTCCTCGAGCTCGTCATCGACCCCGTGGACGAGTTCGCCTTCACCCGCAAGGTCCGCACCGACGAGATCGAGGTCCCGAGCACGCTGCGCAGCGAGAGTCTCGCGTTCATCGACACCGCGATGCTCCTCGTGCTTCGTCAGCTCCTCCTCGCGACGTCCGGAGAGCGGCGGGTGATCGTCGGCCAGGACGAGGTGTACGAGCGGCTGAGCATCTACTCCGACGGCGACGAGTCCACGTTCCGTCGCAACCTCAATGCAGCCTGGGGGCGCATGATGAACAAGCTCCGGGTCATCCACCCTGCGGGCGAGGAGCGAGCCGAGATCTCACCCGTGGTCAAGTTCCTGCTCGACGAGGATGAGGTCCGCGCTCTCACCGAGGAGTACCGGCGCATCGGCGAGGGTGCCGCGTCAGGTGAGGACGTCTCATGACCCTTCCCCTCGACCTCCCGGTCCCGGCCACCGGACAGTGGCGCCTCGCCGAGGTCCAGCTCGCCAACTGGGGCACGTTCGACGGCAAGATTTACCGGCTGCCGATCGCCCGACGAGGTCACCTGGTCACCGGGCCCTCCGGGTCGGGCAAGTCGTCCCTGCTCGACGCGATCGCCGCTGTCCTCACCCCGGACAAGTGGCTACGGCTCAACCAGGCGGCGCAAGGCAGCGGCGCCCGGGCCGATCAGCGCAGCCTCGTCAGCTACGTTCGCGGTGCATGGTCGCGCACCGTCGACGACGACGAGGACCGCGTCGTCAGTCAGTTCCTGCGCACCGGAGCGACCTGGAGCGGGATCCTGTTGCGACTTGAGTCCGGGACCACCCAACCCGTCACGCTGGCCCGCTTGTTCTTCCTGCGCGCCGGCGGCTCCAGCAACGCCGACATCAACGACGTCTGTGTGCTGGAGCGATCGGCCATCGACCTGCGCGACGTCGAGCCGTTCGTCCGTAAGGGCGTCGAGGTGCGCAAGCTGCAGGCCGCCTGGCCGGACGCCGTGGTCACGAGCAACCGGTCCCACGCCCGCTTCTACGCACGACTCAGGTCCGTCGTCGGCATCGCGGACGAGACCGCCCTCCAGCTCCTGCACAAGACGCAGTCGGCGAAGAACCTGGACAGCCTCGACGACCTCTTCCGCGACTACATGCTCGAAGAACCGTCCACCTTCGCGCTCGCAGACAACGCGGTGGCGCAGTTCGGTGAGCTCCGCAGCGCCCATGACCGCGTCGTGCAGCTGAGGTTGCAACGCGATCACCTCCTGCGGCTCCGCGACGCTGCCTCCGCCCACGACGAGGCCCGCGTCGCAGCGGAGAAGGCGAAGGACCTCGCCAGCCACGTCGTCGGCTACCAGCATGCCCGCACGCTTCTGCTGGCCACCAACGAGGCTGAGGCCCTCAGGGAACGCCTGGTCGTCCTCCGGGAGGACGTCGCGACTGCACGGCTGCGCGACACCTCGTCGGACGAGGCACTGCGTCGCGCCGAGCGCCTCGCGCTGGAGCTCGGAGGTGCGGAGGCCGAGCACGTCCAACGGGCGATCGACACCGCCGAGCAAGCCGCGCGCGACACGGAGGAACGCTGGCAGACTCTGGCGCGGCAGCTCGCCGCCGCGGGCATCCAGAGTCCGCCCCGGACGGCAGGTGAGTTCGCTGAGCTTCGTCGGGCCATCGAGGAGATGATCGACGACACCGAACCGGAGACCGCGTCGTACGAGCAGCTCCAGCGCCTGTTCGAGACCCGCGCCGAACGGGATCGGCTCACCGACGACATCGCGTCGCTCCGCAGGACCGGGAGCACGGTACCCCCGCGACTCCTCGCGGTTCGGACGGCTCTCTCCGCGCACCTCGGGCTGCCGGACACGGCACTCCCGTTCGCGGCCGAGCTGATCGAGGTCGCCCCTCGTCACGTCGCCTGGACCGGTGCGATCGAGAGGGTGCTTCGACCGCTCTCTCTCGCGATGCTCGTGCGGTCCGAGCACCTCCGGCCCGTGCGGCGCTGGGTCGAGGAACACCAGCTCGACGGCCTCCGCCTGGTCTTCGAGGAGGTCCGACCGGACGCCGCGCCGCCACGACCGGCGCGCAGCGACGTGTCGCTGCTGCACCGGGTCGTGATCGCCGACGGACCATTCGCCGGGTGGCTTGGAGGGCAGCTGTCCGAGCGGTTCGACTACGCCTGCGTCGACAGCCCGGATCACCTGGACCGTCACGACAAGGCGGTCACGATCGGCGGCCAGGTCAAGACGTCGCGCACGCGGTACGAGAAGGACGACCGCATGCGCATCGGTGACCGGCGCGGGTGGGTCCTGGGCGATCGCGAGGCGAAGATCGAGGCGTTGGTCGAGCGCCTCATCGGCGCGGAGGCCGAGCTGGCCGCAGCGCAGGAGGTCGCCGCCGACGTCGAGCGGCGCCGAGCAGCGTCGATCGAACGCCGTGGTGTGCTCAAGACCGTCCGTGAGCAGCGTTGGGCTGCGGTCGATGTCGAGGGTGCGCAGAGCCGCGTGGCCGAGCTGCAGCACCAGCTCGAGGATCTCACGAGCGCCGACTCCGAGCTCAGCACCGCGGTGCAGACGGTGGCTGCGCGTCGCAGCGAGCGGCAGGCGTCCGCGGAGGTGCTGCGAGCCGCTGAGCTGGCGGTGGCGCAAGCGGAGAGCGAGCAGCGTCGCCTCGGGGAGGAGATCGATCGGCTGAACGCGTCGTCGCGCGAGGAGGGCGCGCTCGACCCCGAGGTCGTCACCGAGCTGGACGGACGGTTCCGTGCGAGGCGGCGGCACCTGGACCGGGTCGGCATCGCCGCCGTCGGACAGCAGGTCGTCCAGGATCTCCGCGACGATAGCGACGCGGAGACCCGCCGGGCCAACACCGCGGCGGAGGCCATCGTCCGCGAGGCCACGTCGTTCAACGAGCAGTGGCCTGCCGCTGCGGTCGCGGCTGACCTGACCCCGTCGGTGGACGATCGCGGCGGCTACCTCGACGTACTCGACCAGATCGTCGCGAACGGTCTGCCCCAGCACGAGGCCAGCTTTCTGCGGCTCCTGCGGGAGCGCTCGCGCGACATGGTGGCAGACCTCGTCAACGACATCCTGGCAGCGCCGCGGGAGATCGCCGAACGCATCGGCCCGGTCAACGACTCGCTGCGCAGGTCGCCGTTCGACACGGACCGCTTCCTGGGTCTGAAGGTCAAGACCCGTCACACCGACACGGTCACGCGATTCATCGCCGACCTGCGGGCCGTGGCGAGCTTGGGCTGGACGGAGGATGACCTGGAGGCCGCAGAGGAACGGTTCGCCGTGCTCAGCCGCATCATGGAGCAGCTGGCCTCCAGCCTTCCGGCGGACCGTGCGTGGCGCCGTCAGTGCCTCGACACCCGCCAACACGTAACCTTCCGGGCCGAGGAGATCGACCCCGACGGCCACGTGCACGCCACGTACGACTCGGGGGCGGCGATGTCGGGAGGGCAGCAGCAGAAGCTCGTAGTGTTCTGCCTCGCCGCTGCGCTGCGGTACCAGCTCGCCGACGCAGACGACGTCGTCCCCCGGTACGGCACGATCGTCCTCGACGAGGCGTTCGACAAGGCCGATACGAGGTACACGCGCATGGCCCTCGACGTGTTCGTCGAGTTCGGTTTCCAGCTCATCCTCGCCACCCCGCAGAAGCTTTTGCAGACGATCGAACCGTACGTGGGTGCGGTGACCTCGATCGAGAACCCCACTCGGAAGCTCTCCCAAGTCTCGAGCGTCGTCTGGGACGATGAGGTTCCGTCGTGATCGGGGTCGCCGAGGCGCGCGCGGGGGCAGCGGCCACCCTGCGGCGACGTGGCACTGATTGGGCCGTTGCTCCGCCCGACGAGCCGGCTCTCACGATCCTGCTGAAGCCGCCCACGGAGCGCGAGGCGATGGTCGATCAAGCCGGTGCCGAGGCCTGGGCGCGCGCATGGACGGACCCCGCGTTCGTCGGTGGTCTCACCGTGGAGTGGGAGGAGCGCTCGTGGCGGCGGGTGGGTCGTCAGCGGGTGCCGGTGAGACTGGTGGCCCGTCGTCCCGACGATGTCGCAGCGTTGGCGGGGGGCCGGGTCGCTTCCGAGTGGAGGCTATTCGCTGCTCGTGTGGCAGAGATCCGAGGACGGTGGGGACCGTCGGAGGAGCTCGACGCCACCTGCCGACGTCATGCGCGTGAGATCACCGGGTGGGACGAGGACCGGTTCCTGCAGGTCCTCGACGTCGCTCAGTGGCTCGCCATCCACCCCTCCGACGGGTTGCGTCCGCGGCAGGTCCCTGTGCGAGGGGTGGACAGCAAGTGGCTAGGGCGCCACCGCGGCGTGCTCACGGCTCTCACGACTGCCACGACGGGCCGGCCTGGGTTGGGGCTGGTCGATGGGGACCCGCTTCTCCGGGTGAGGTGCCTCGACTCCTCGCTCTGCATCGGTGGGCTGGCGGACCTCGCCGCACCGGTCCGTCAGCTCGCGAGCCTCGCTCTGCGCCCGGACGTCGTCTTCGTGTTCGAGAATCTCGAGACCGTCCTCGCCATGCCGCAGTGGCCCGGCGCCGTGGTGCTACATGGCTCCGGCTATGCCGTCGACGTCCTCGAGAAGCTGCCGTGGCTGGCGCGGTGTCCGATCGTCTACTGGGGAGATCTCGACTCGCACGGTTTCGCGATCCTGAACAGGTTGCGATCTCACCTCGACGGGGTGACGAGCGTGCTTATGGATGAGAAGACCCTCCTGGACCATCGTGACCTTTGGGTGATCGAGCCCCGACCGGCGCGCGGCGTGCTCGACGAACTGACGTCGGACGAGCGTGCCGTGCTAGCGCGGATTCGTGCGGAGGGTGACGTCCGGCTGGAGCAGGAGCGAATCCCCTGGGACCTCGCCCTGAGGGAGCTCAGATCGGTTTCGCGAGGCTGATGACCGAGCGCGTGGGGTGAGCGGCAGCGTCGGCGTGGGGTGGTCTCGATACGGCGACTTCTGCTCCTTCGTCGCGACGTCGCCTACTCGACCAGCGGTCAACTCGCTGGTCGAGTAGTCAGGACGAGCTTGCGAGGTCCTGACGTATCGAGACCACTCGGCAGGGGCTCAAGCGTGGGCCACCCCCCAGCGTCCGCTTGGGGTGGTCTCGATACGCCCGGAGCACGCTCCTTCGTCGCGGCTCCGCGCTACTCGACCAGCGGGTGGGGGCGGGGATGGACCGCTCGACCAGCGGTAGGGGTGGTGTCTCTTCGACCAGCGGTGGGGTGGGTCAGTCGCTGCCGAAGAGGTCGCGGGTGTAGATCTTGTCGGCCACGTCGGCGAGGTCGGGGGTGTGGCGGTTGACGACGATGACGTCGCTGCGACGCTTCAGCTCCTCGAGGTCGCGCAGGACCTCCGAGCCGAAGAACGGCTCGTCGGGCAGCAGCGGCTCGTACACGAGCACCTCGATGCCCTTCGCCTTCAGCCGCTTCATGACGCCCTGGATGCTCGAGGCGCGGAAGTTGTCCGAGCCCGACTTCATCACCAGGCGGTAGATGCCGACCGTCCGGGGCTGACGACGCAGGATGTCCTCGGCGACGAAGTCCTTGCGGGTCGAGTTGGCGTCGACGATCGCGCCGATCAGGTTCTGCGGCACGTCCTCGAAGTTCGCTCGCAGCTGCTTCGTGTCCTTCGGCAGGCAGTAGCCGCCGTAGCCGAACGACGGGTTGTTGTAGTGGCTGCCGATGCGCGGGTCCAGACCCACGCCCTCGATGATCTGCCGCGAGTCGAGGCCGTGGATCGCCGCGTACGTGTCGAGCTCGTTGAAGTACGCCACCCGCAGCGCCAGGTAGGTGTTCGCGAACAGCTTGATCGCCTCGGCCTCGGTCGAGTCGGTCAGCAGCACCGGCACGTCGTCCTCCAGGGCGCCCTCGCGCAGCAGCTCCGCGAACGCCTCGCCCTCGGCGGTGCGGGCACCCACGACGATCCGCGACGGGTGCAGGTTGTCGTACAGCGCCCGACCCTCGCGCAGGAACTCCGGCGAGAACAGGATCGTCAGGTCCGGGTGCTGCTCGCGGATGCGGGCCGTGAACCCCACGGGAACGGTCGACTTGATGACGATCGCCGCCGCCGGGTTCACCTCGCCGACGGCCGCCACGACGCTCTCGACGGAGCGCGTGTTGAAGTAGTTCGACTGCGGGTCGTAGTCGGTGGGCGTCGCGACCACGACGAACGAGGCGTCGACGTAGGCCGACGCGGCGTCGGTGGTGGCGGTCAGGTCGAGCGGCTTCTCGGCCAGGTACTGCTCGAGCTCGACGTCCTCGATCGGCGACGTGCGCGCGTTGATCTGCTCCACCTTGGCGGCGTCGATGTCGACGGCCACCACCTGGTGGCGCTGGGCGAGGATGACGGCATTCGAGAGGCCGACGTAGCCGGTTCCCACCACTGCGATCTTCATGGCCGCAGCCTAACGTCTGGCATCGCGCCCCCGACCGGACAATGCCGTGCGACCCCGCGGCGACAGGCTCCGTCAGGTGCTGTCGCAGCACCCCCGCGCGCCGCTACGATGAGCGCACCCCCGTCGCCTTCCTCACCCCTGGAGAAGGCGGCGGGGCCTCGTCGTCCCCGTCAGGGGGTCAGGACTCGTCGGCCGCGTGCGTGTCGGTGCGCTGGACGAAGCGGGTCAGCCGCTCCTGCACGAGCGCCACGTGGTCGTGCAGCCACACCGTGACAGCCGGGCCGAACATCGACGACGTCGCCGCGGCGGTGTAGCGGACCAGCGTGCCTCGACCGTCGGGCTCGAGGACCACGCGCTCGTTCACGACCGCCATCGCCGACGCCGTGCGCAGCTTGAACTCGTTCGGCGGGTCGAGGTTCGTGACCACGATCGAAGCGTCCAGCTCCTCGTCGCGGTGCTGCAGGACGCACAGGTAGGACTGGGCCTGCGCCAGGACGTCGGTGTCGGTGGACAGGCAGCGGCCGACAGCACTCCACTCCCCGAGGGTCTCCAGACGCAGGAGGTTCGCCCACAGCTGGGCGCGCGTCTGGGGGGACGCGATCTGGTACTCCTCCGCAATCATGCTTCGACGGTAAGCATCCTGCGAGGCGGGCGCATCCCAACGCGCCGTGCGGAGCATGTGGAGAGGTTGACCGTCCGTCAGATCCACCGGCGACGGCGGAACACGGCCCACAGACCGACGCTCACGCAGCCCATCAGCAGCAGCGCGAACGGGTAGCCGAGACGCCAGTGCAGCTCGGGCATCTGGTCGAAGTTCATGCCGTACACGGTGCCGATGAGGGTCGGCGCGAACAGGATGGCCGCCCAGGCCGAGATCCGCTTGACCTCCTCGTTCTGGTCGAGGCTGGCCTCGGTGAGCGCCTTCATCTCCTCGTTCTGCTTCTGCGCCACCAGGGTGGCGTTGACGGTCATGATGTCGCGCAGCAGCTGGCGGAACCCGTCGATCTGCTCGGTCACCTGCGTCAGGTGGTCCTCGACGTCGCGCAGGTAGCGCTGCAGCTCCTCGTCGATGCGGTACTTCGTGAACCCGCCGGCCAGCGAGCGCAGCACGCGGGCGAGCGGTGCGGCGGCGCGCTGGAACTCGATCACCTCGCGGGTCAGCTCGTAGATGCGCCGCGAGACGCGCGGGTCGCCGGAGAAGACCTCCGTCTCGATCTCGTCGATGTCGTTCGCGAGGCCTGCCACCACGGGCAGGTAGCCGTCGACCACGCGGTCGAGCACGGCGTAGAGGACGGCCTCCGGGCCGAGGCGCAGCAGGTCGGGGTTGCTCTCGAGGCGGCGACGCACGGCCGACAGGTCGGGCGCCTCGCTGTGCCGCAGCGTGACGACGAAGTCGGGCCCGACGAACACGTGCACCTCGCCGAACTCCACCTCCTCGACGTCGTCGAGGTAGCGGGCGGCGCGCAGCACGACGAACAGGGTGTCGTCGTAGCGCTCGATCTTCGGGCGCTGGTGGGCGACGATCGCGTCCTCGACGGCGAGGCTGTGCAGGTCGAGCTCGTCGGCGAGCGACCCGAGCTCGTGCTGGTCGGGCCGGTAGAGGCCGACCCACGCGAACGCGTCGGGGTGCTCGCGCAGCGCACCGTAGGTGTCGGCGAGCGTGCGGGGCGACGCGACGCGGTCGCCGTCGACGTAGACGGCGCTGTCGACGAGGCTCTCGCGACCCTCGGCCTGGCGGTCGGCGGCGTGCGCTGCGGTCGGCTGGTCCGCGTGGGGACGGTCGGGGGTGGGGTGCTGACGGCGCACGCGGGTGGTCAGGGTGCGCAGGGACGTGAAGGAACGGTCGGACATGACGGACTCCGTCGGGGTGGGCCGCAGGGCTGCGGCGGGCCGGTGCTGACGACGGTGCTGGTCCCGGTGCGAGCGACCGGGGCGACGACGGCGCTCAGGGGCGCGGTCGTCGACTGGGAGGTTCACCGGACACGGCAACCACCTCCCTCGTCTGCCTGCGGACGTTCCACCGACCAGGGTAGCTCGTCCCCGGCGCCTACCCGTCCGTACGGCGGACGGGCGTCACGCGCGAGAAACCTCGGGACGGCAGGATGGGTGCCATGATCTCCCCCAGCACCCGGTCGACGGAGCAGATCCTCGCGTCCGACCGCCGTGAGCCCGACGTCGCCCTTTTCGCCGGAGGGGTCGGGTCCGACGAGGAGCATGCGGCGCTGCGGGCCTCGGTGCGACAGCTGACGACGCTGCTCGGTGAGGCGCTCACCCGCCACGAGGGTGCGGAGCTGCTCGAGCTCGTCGAGCGCGTGCGCCACCTTGCGCGACGACCCGGTGCGGGGTCGAGCGAGCTGCGCGAGGCGCTCGACGCCCTCGAGCCCGAGCGCGCCGTGGTGCTGGCCCGGGCGTTCGCCCTGTACTTCCAGCTGGTCAACATCACCGAGCAGCTGCACCGCTGGCAGGAGCTGACGCTGAGCAGCGAGGGACCGCTCGCGAGCACCTTCGGGCGCATCGAGGAGGCCCTCGCCGACGGCAGCCTCTCGGCCGAGGAGCTGGCCGACGTGCTCACCCGCGTCGAGTACCGGCCCGTGTTCACCGCCCACCCCACCGAGGCGAGCCGCCGCACGGTGCTGCGCCTGCTGCGCAAGGTCGCCGAGGTCGTGCGCGACCTCGAGGACCCGCGTCGTCCGGCCGCGCACGCCGCGGCCGACGAGCGTCGCCTGGCCGAGCTGGTCGACCTGCTGTGGCAGACCGACGAGCTGCGGGTCGTCAAGCCCGAGCCGCTCGACGAGGCACGCACGGCCGTGTACTACCTGCGCTCGATCGCGTCGGAGGTCGTGCCCGGCCTGCTCGACGAGCTCGACCGGCAGACCGCGCGCGTCGGAGTCGAGCTGGCTCCGGCGGCCCGACCGCTGCGCTTCGGCACGTGGGCCGGCGGCGACCGCGACGGCAACCCCAACGTCACGCCGGAGGTCACGCTCGACGTGCTGCACCTGCAGCACACGTCGGGCCTGGCCGAGCTGGTGACGATGGTCGACGACCTGCTCACCGAGATGACCGCGTCGACGCGCGTGGTCGAGGCCAGCCAGGAGCTGCTCGACAGCCTCGCCGAGGACGCCGAGGCGCTGCCGATCACCTGGAGCACGATCCGCCGCCTCAACGCCGACGAGCCGTACCGCCTCAAGCTCAGCTTCGTGCGCGTGCGCCTGCTGCGCACCCGCGACCGCCTCGTCGACGACACCCCGCACGAGCCGGGTCGCGACTACCTCGGCTTCGACGAGCTGGTGCGCGACCTCGCGCTGGTGCGCGACTCGATGCTGGCGGCCGGCGACGAGCTGACCGGCAACGGCGCCATCCGACGTCTGCTGCGCACCGCGGTCACGTTCGGCGCGGGCCTGGCCACGATGGACGTGCGCGAGCACTCCGCCAAGCACCACGCGGCCCTCGCCGACCTCTACGCGAGGGTCGGCGAGACCGGGTACGGCGAGCTCGAGCGTCCGCAGCGCATCGAGCGGCTCGCCGAGGAGCTGCGGTCCGCGCGTCCGCTGCTGGGTGCTGCGGCGGCCGCCGACCGCGAGCGGCTCGGCGAGGCGGCGTCGGCGTCGCTGGCGCTCATGGAGACCATCCGCACCGCGCTCGACACGTACGGGCCCGAGGTCGTCGAGACCTACATCGTCTCGATGACGCACGACGTGGACGACCTGTTCGCCGTCGTCGTGCTGGCCCGCGAGGCAGGCCTCGTCGACCTCACCGGCGAGGAGCCGGTGGCGCGCATCGGCTTCGCGCCGCTGTTCGAGACCGTCGCCGAGCTCGAGTCGGCCGGGCCGCTGCTCGACGCGCTGCTGTCGGACCCGTCGTACCGCCGCGTGGTCGCGGCGCGCGGCGACCTGCAGGAGATCATGCTCGGCTACTCCGACTCCTCCAAGGACGCCGGCATCGCCGCCTCGCAGTGGCAGATCCACCGCGCGCAGCGCGCGCTGCGCGACGTCGCCCGCGAGCACGGCGTGCGGCTGCGGCTGTTCCACGGTCGCGGCGGGTCCGTGGGCCGCGGCGGCGGCCCGACGGCCGAGGCGATCATGAGCCAGCCGTACGGCTCGCTCGACGGCGCCATCAAGATCACCGAGCAGGGCGAGGTCATCTCCGACAAGTACGCCCTGCCGGGGCTCGGTCGGCACAACCTCGAGGGTGCGCTGGCCGCGGTCGTGGAGGCGTCGGCGCTGCACCGCACGTCGCTGCTGCCGCGCGAGGTGCTCGACGGCTGGAACGCGACGATGGACGTCGTCGCCGAGCAGGGCAAGCAGGCCTACCGTGCGCTCGTGCGCGACGACGCGCTGGTGCCGTTCTTCGTGGCCGCGACGCCCGTCGACGAGCTCGGCAAGATGAACATCGGCTCGCGTCCGGCGAAGCGCCCGGGCGGCGCCGGGGGCCTCGACGACCTGCGTGCCATCCCGTGGGTGTTCGGGTGGACCCAGTCGCGGATCATCCTGCCCGGCTGGTTCGGCGTCGGCTCGGGCCTGCAGGCCGCGTTCGACGACGGCCGCGAGGACACGCTGCGCGAGATGTACGGGTCGTGGGCGTTCTTCCGCACGTTCCTGTCGAACGTGCAGATGACGCTCGCGAAGACCGACCTCGAGATCGCCTCCTCCTACGTCGACGCGCTGGTGCCCGACGACGCCCGCCACCTGATGGACGTCATCCGCGCCGAGCACGAGCGCACCGTGGGGCAGGTGCTGCGGGTGACCGGCCAGACGTCGCTGCTGGAGTCGGCTCCGGTGCTGCGCCGCACGCTCGAGCTGCGCGACGCCTACCTCGCGCCCCTGCACGCGCTGCAGGTCTCGCTGCTCGGTCGGGCGCGGTCGGCGGAGTCGCCGTCGGCCGAGACCGAGCGGGCGCTGCTGCTGACGATCAACGGCATCGCCGCCGGCCTGCGCAACACCGGCTGAGCGGTCCCGTCACCACGACGACGGCGCTGCCACCCCGAGCGGGGAGGCAGCGCCGTCGTCGTGTGCGGGTGACGCGGGGTCAGCGGTAGCGGACCTTGAAGTACAGGAGTCCGCTGACGATCGACGTCTGGCGCAGGCGCTTGTCCTGGTTCACCAGCACGCGCTTGCTGGAACGCTTCGACGGCTTCGTGAAGTAGTCCTGCGACACCACGAGGTCGTCGTTGCGCACGTCGTTCGCGAGCTGGTCGGCCACGCCCTGCGCCGACGTCGGCTGCTTCGCCGGGAGCGACAGCTCGTCCTCGTCGTCGTAGTAGTAGTCCTCGTCGTCCCACGGGGCGAAGTCGTCGAAGTACTCGTCCTCGTCGTCCCAGCTGTTCGTGTTGCCGCCGGTGATGACGATGCGGCCGGTGCCGATCGCCGTCGACGCGGGACGGATCTCGGTGGTCACGAAGCGCTTGGTGGCCTTCGAGTACCGGTTCGCGCGGTCGAGGGTGATGCGCAGCTTGATCGTGCGTCCCTTGGTGGCGGTGATGGTGCCACCCTCGCGCAGCTTGACCCAGCGACGCGTCTTCGTGTCGTAGCGCTCGGCGGCGGTGGCCTTGAGCGCCTTGTACGGCGACGTGAGCGTGTCGTCGATGGTCACGTCGGTGACGTCGATGTTGGAGAACGGGTTGTCCTGCAGGGCCCAGATGTTCGACGCGACGCCGGTGCCGACGTACTCCGCGAGGGAGTCCTGTCGGCTGTAGCGGTCGGTGCGGCGCATCTCGACGGGCTTGCCGTTGACGGTGCTGGTGCCCTTGACCGTCCAGGTCACGAGCGACTCGCCACCGGCCAGCTGGTCCTGGGCGAGGGCAGCGTCGCGGAAGGCGTGCGTGGCGGCGATCTCGGCGAGGGCGTCCGGGTTGGGGACGGACGACAGGTAGGTGCGCGCCGGCTTGCCGTCGGACGAGGCCGTCGAGGTGACGGTCGTGGTGAGCGGCAGCGCGCCGAGGCGACCGAACACGCCGGCCAGGCCGTCGTGCAGGAGGGTTCCCTGCGGGGCGCCGAGGTTGGCCAGCTTGTACGACTCGCCGCCGTCGGCCTGGATCAGCGCGGTCGACGCGTTGTGCAGGGTGCGCTGGGCGTTCGCGAACTCCATGGGGTGGCCGAAGCCGACGACGTCGCCGTCGCACACGAGCGACGCGGTGCCGAGCGCGTAGGAGGCGATCGACCCGTAGGAGTCGGCGACTGCCAGGTTGCCGCCGGCGACGATGGGTGCGTCGGCGGCGGTGCCGCCGCTGGCGCCGTTGATGACGGTGCGGGCCGTGGTGCCGGCGCGCTTGGCGATGGTGGCGTAGCCGCGGGCGAGGCTGCTGGGCAGCGTGATGGCGGTGACGGGCTTGATGCTGCGCGCGCCGGTGCCGAGCTCGCTGCGGTCGGCGCCGGCGGCGACGAGGCGGTTCTTCTCGCGCGAGGTGAGCTTGATGCTCGTGGGCGCCTGGCCGCCGTTGGCGCGCAGGGCCTGCAGGGCCGCGGCGGGCGTGACGCCGGCGATCGAGGAGCCCTGCGTGCCGCCGAACGTGTAGGCGACGGCGCCGATGAGGCGGCCGTCGGCGGCGTACACGGGGGAGCCGGACATGCCCGACCAGACGCCGGCGTCGATGGTGCCGTCGGCCTTGGTGATCCGGGAGCCCTTGAGGTCGAAGACGAGGGTGTCGCCGTCGTCGCTCCTGAGGGTGTCGAGGTAGGTGCCCGTGAACGACTCCGGCTCGACCTTCGACGACGGGCGACCGGGGGTGACGCCGGCGGTGGTGAGACCGGTGACCTCCTGGCCCTCCTCGAGCTGGTCGGCGGGGTAGGTCTCGCACGCGGCGGACGACGAGGGGGCGTCGGTCGGCTCGGCCTGGGCGGGCGCGGCCACGAGGCCGACGGTGCTGGCGACGAGTGCGGCGGATGCGCACAGCGCCGGCAGCGCCAGACGACTGCTGGTCATGGGTCCTTCTCTCTCCACGGTGCCCCGCGACGGGGCGGCTGCGCTCACCGTAGTGGTCGCGGACCTGGTTCCTGGGCGGATTCACCAAACAGACACCTGTCGTCGGTGGATCGGGTGAGTCTTTGCGTGGTCCCGGCCCCGGTTGCACGACGCCGAGGGGCGTCCCGTAGACTCTTCGCTGTCCTTCGGGACGTGCGCCCGTAGCTCAACGGATAGAGCATCTGACTACGGATCAGAAGGTTTGGGGTTCGAATCCCTACGGGCGCGCAGACGAGGCCCGGAGCATCTGAGGATGCTCCGGGCTTCTGTGCTTTGTGGGGGACCCGGGGCGGTGCCTGGGTGGACGCAAGACTCCGCGTCCGCGTGCGGGGTGTCGAAGGATGCTGCGTCCGTGTCGGGATCCCGTCGTGAACGCAGCATCGTCGGGTGTCGGGGACCTCGACGCAGGACCGTCAGGTCGGTTTCAATGCATGGAGCAGGTGTCGAGATGACGGACGTGAGGGGGAGACGATGCTCGGCTCGTTCATGACCCTGGACGTCGTCGGCGAGGTCCTGGACCGGCTCGACCGCTCCCAGACCGCGGCCGCGGCGTACCGGGCGGCGTGGAAGAGCCGCGAGACGAGCGGCGACGCGAGTCCCGAGCTGCTCCTCGAGGAGATGAAGCGGCGCTCGGTCCCCGGCGCCTACGCGCCTCTCGACGATCCTCGGCTCGCCGCTCCGCTCGCCCTCTGGCAGGCCGGGGTGGAGCCGCGCGCAGCAGGTCGGTCGCTCAAGGCCGGACGGGTGCCTCACTGACTCCGCTGTCTCCCAGAGCGACAGGGGAGACGGCATCGTCGGTCTCGAGTCGTCGGGGCCGGGAATGATGCTGCGGTGCCCGGATCGGCTACGGCACCTCAGCCCGTGGGACGGACGACTGTCGCGGATCCATTTTTGACGTGATCTCGATTCACCAGCTGGTCTGACCTGTGATGGTTCGTATCACCCGCCACTGACCGGTTGCGGTTCCGATGCCGCTCGACACCAGCGGCTTCCCCATGAGAGAGCGGCCCATGCCCCCTTCCGCCCCCTTGACCGCAGTCACGACGGTCACCGCCACCGCGGTGCTCGCAAGCCTGCTCGCGGCGCCTTCACACCGCCCGCCCGTGCTCCACGGCGCGTCCGATACGTCGATCATCGCCGGCGACCACCGCGGCGAGGGCGACGGGTCGCTGCGCTCGATCGCTGACTCTGACACCGACACGTTCGAGCGTCTTCCCCTGAACGGAGACCGCACTGCGACCGCCACCACGCCGGTCCCGATCGCCTCGGGCGGCACCGGCTGGACGACCTTTCCCCGCAAGAGCAAGCGCACCGTCACCGTCGCAGGTGTCGGCTCGGTGCCCGCCAACGCCTTCGGCGTCAGCCTGAAGGTCACCGGACGTTGGACCACGAAGAAGGACCCCGGCTGGCTCGTGGTCAACGACCCTGAGCTTCCTGGCGACTACCAGATCGTCGAGAGCCCCTACGGGACTACCTATGAGAGCAGCGAGCTCATGGAGATGACCCTGTCCGAGGCCGGCACGATCGAGGTCGCCAACAACTCCGGGACCAACGTCAACATCAAGGTCGAGGTCAACGCCTGGTACGCCGACCCCGACCCGCTCAGCGACATCGACTCCGGGATCATCGACGGCCTCGAGCTGATCGAGAAGATCCCCGACTCCGAGACCGGCACGCAGGAGGACATCGACGCGTGGCTCGCCGAGCAGGGCCTCGAGCGGCCCGCCGCCGACGTCACCAGCGACAGTGACGACGCGATCCAGGCCACCTACGACCCGCGCGTCAAGCAGAACGCGATCACCGTCGGCGCCACCGCCTGCATCGGTGCGATCATCCTCGCCGTCCTGAGCAACATCTACCTCGTGTCCAAGCTCGCGAAGGTCAAGGCTGCGATCAAGACTGTCGGTGGCACGAAGGCCGCCTACAAGGCTCTACGGAAGGCGTACAAGACCTACCGCAAGGCCGGTCACGGACGAGGAGCGTCGGCGAAGAAGGCTTTCAAGCACGTCTTCACCCATGGGAGCATCGGCAAAGACGTACGCGACGCGCTGATCGACCTGGCCACGGTCGGTGGCGTCATCGAGAAATGCTTCTGACGGGGGAGATCATGGAAACGCTCAACAACTACCGCACGCTGTTCTCGATCGTGGCCGTGGCCGCGATCGCCGTCAACATCTTCGGCAGTGCCGACGCCGCGACCGGCGCCTACATCGTCGCCGCTGCGGTCGTCCTCTACATCCTCTGGGCGGCATTCGGACGGACGCAGCTGCAGCAACGGCGCGTGAAGAACGCCTCCAGCTGAACCACGACGGCACTGTGACTGGCCGATTCCGACCAGCCACAGTGCCGTCTCACGCCCCTCCGCGACGTCGCCCGAGGCGCTCGAGCTGCAGCACGGGGAGCGCGGCCTCACCGGCTCCGTCGGTGCGAGACGTCCTTCAGGACGCGCCCTGCTCCTCGCGCGGGACGGACAGCTCGACGAGGTTGCCGTCCGGGTCGCGGACGTAGACGCTGCGGATCGGTCCGGAGGAGCCGGTCCGGTCGACGGGTCCGAGCTCGACGGGCACGCCGGCGCCGGCGAGCGTCCGCTCGACCTCCTCCAGGGGGCGGTCGACGATGAAGCAGAGGTCGGCCGAGCCGGGGGTCGGTGCGGCGGCGTGCGGCTCGATCGGCGCCGCGGCCTCGTGCAGGTTGATCTTCCAGCCCGGCGCGTGGAGGGCCGTCCGTCCCTCGCCGAAGGTCCGGGCCTCGAGCCCGAGGACGTCACCGTAGAAGCGGACCGTCGCGTCGACGTCGGCGACGGTGAGGACGAGGTGGTCGAGGTGGTGCAGCACCCGTCCATCGTGCGCCACCGCGCCACGCCCGTCACGTGCCCTCGAGGTCCCGACGGCGGACGCACGCGTCTGCGTCCGCGTGCCAAGGGTCGAAGGGTGCTGCGTTGGTGACGGGATCCCGTCACCAACGCAGCATCCTTCGGGGCTGGACGCAGGACGGCAGAATCCTGCGTCCAGCCGTCCCCTCACCCCCGCCCCGGCCCCCTCAGGGGGCCGGCCATGGCGTGGTAGCCGCCGTCGACGTGCAGGATCTCGCCGGTGACGGCTCGTGCGAGGTCGGAGAAGAGGTAGCAGACCGAGTCGGCGACAGGCTCGGTGTCGCGGGGGTCCCACGGCAGGGGCGACCGCTGCTCCCACGCGTCGAGCAGCTCCTCGAAGCCCGGGATGCCGCTGGCGGCGCGGGTGTGGACGGGTCCGGCCGCGACCAGGTTGCTGCGGATGCCGATCGCGCCCAGGTCGCGGGCGAGGTAGCGGTTGAGCGACTCCAGGCCCGCCTTGCACACGCCCATCCAGTTGTAGACCGACCACGCCCCTGCGGCGTCGAAGTCGAGCCCGACGAGGCTGGCCCCCGGCGGCGGGCTCAGTCGGCGCAGCACCTCCGCCAGCTCCGCGTAGGAGACGGTGCTCGTGCGGAACGCCTGCTCGAGCTGTGCAGGGTCGACGCCCAGCATCGAGCCCGACAGTGCCGCCCGCGGCGCGAACGCGATGGCGTGCAGCGCCGCGTCGAGACGTCCGAAGCGCTCGCCGACGGCCTCGACCAGCTCCAGGCCCGCGCCCGGGCGGGTGACGTCGTAGGTGAGGACGGTGTCGACGTCGAGCGACCGCGCCGCCTCTCTCGCGCGCTCGAGGTCGCGGTCGAGGGCCGTGAGCACGACCTGGGCACCCAGCTCGCCGGCGCGTCGGGCCACGCCGTAGGCGATGCTCTCGGTGGTGACGACGCCCGTCACCAGCACGACCTTGCCGGCCAGCAGGCCCGCGCTCACGCGAGCACCCCGGCGATCGCGTGGTACAGCGGGATGCCGAGGACGATGTTGAACGGGAACGTGATGCCGAGCGACATCGTCAGGTAGCGCGACGGCAGCGCCTCCGGGATCGCGTGGCGCGCCACGGCCGGGACGACGATGTACGAGCCGCTGGCCGCCAGCACGGTCAGCAGCGTCAGGTCGCCGACGGAGAGACCGGCCAGGACGCCCAGGGCCAGCGCGAGCGTCGCGCCGAGCAGCGGCATCACGACGGCGAAGCCGATCAGGAACGGCGGGACCCCCTTGACCTCGCGCAGCTGCCGGGCCACGACGAGGCCCATGTCGAGCAGGAAGAACGCCAGCAGCCCCTTGAAGAGGTCGTGCAACAGCGGCGCCATGGTCTCCGCGCCGCTCGATCCGGAGGCGACGCCGATGACCAGGGAGCCGACGAGGAGCAGGAACGTGCCCTCGGTGAACGCCCCGCGCAGGATGCTGCCCACGCTCGCGCCGGCCGGGGGCAGGTCCGACGTCGGCGTGGCGAGCAGCACGGCCATGATCACCGCGGGCGTCTCCATCATGACCAGCGCGACCGTCATGTAGCCGCCGGGCTCGTCGCCACGCGAGGTCACGAACTGCGTCGCCGCGACGAACGTGACGGCACTGACCGAGCCGTAGGTGGCCGCGATCGCCGCCGCGTCGAAGGGCGCCACCCGCCGGCGCAGCACGCGGTACCCGACGACCGGGATGACGACGGACAGGAGCACCGCGAGGCCCATGACGGTGAGGGCGGTGCTGGTGATGCCGGTGGCCGCGAGCGCCTCGCCGCCCTTGAAGCCGATCGACATGAGCAGGTAGAGGGAGAGGAACTTCGTGACGGCCGGTGGCACCTCGAGGTTCGAGCGCAGGGTGCCGGCGAGCAGTCCGAGGACGAAGAACAGGATGACCGGGTCGGTGAGGTTGCTGAGCATGGAGAGATCCACGAGGACTCCTGGACTGGCAGGGGGATCTCGTCCGCGCGGTGTCGCCACCCCGTCCGGCGCCGCGCGGTGAGAGATCGTTAACGGGAAGCACAATACCGGTATTGAGGTTCCGGTGTAGCCTACGTGAGGCACGACACCTTCGCGGCTAGGCTGGGTGCGTGACGTCGGAGCGCTCCTCGTGGACCTTTCTCAGCAACCACGGCCACGTGCTCGTCCTCGTCGCGCGCGAGCCGGGCATCCTGCTCACCAGCCTCAGCGAGCGCGTCGGCATCTCCGAGCGCGCCGCCCGCACGATCCTGCGCGACCTCGAGGAGGCCGGGTATCTCACGCGCACCAAGGTCGGGCGACGCAACCGCTACGAGGTGCACCCCGACGGCCCCCTGCGCCACCCCGAGGAGTCGACCACCATGGTCAGCGACCTCCTCGCCGCCTTCGGTCGCTGAGCGGCGCGTCGGCCTCTACGGACGGGACGGCTCGTCGTCCCAGCCGGGCACGACGACGACGTCGATGCCCTCGGACTCCCACAGCGCGATGACGTTCGGGTTGTCGTCCCAGGCGCGGACGACGCGGTAGCGCTGGCGCACCTGCGCGAGGACGTCGCGCTTGACCTCGACGTCGGGGCGGCCGTCGTGCTCGCCGCGCAGGTAGAGGTGGTCCGACGGCACGTCGTGCAGCGCGAGCCAGAACGACGTTCCCGCGCGTCAGTGCTCGCGGCGGGCAGTGACCACGACGACGGCCCGACCCTCGCGCGCCGCGGCCCGTGCCCCGTCGACGACCCAGGCGTGCGGCGGGCAGCCGAGGGCGGCCTCGTGGAACGCCTCGAAGTTGCGTCGCTCCCCACGCACGTGGTGCCGGACGCCCGAGACGTCGCACAACGTGCCGTCGACGTCGAAGATCTCGGCCTCCCGCATGGGCAGGAGCCTACGAGGGCAGGACGGCCAGCACGCCGTGCACGAACAGCTCGACGCCGATCGCGAGGATGAGGAAGCCCATCACGCGGGTAAGGGCGCCGATGCCGGTCGGGCCCAGCCGGTCGACGACCGGCGTGGCAAAGCGCAGCGCGAGCGCGATGAGCAGACCGATCGCGAGACCCGCGACGAGGATGCCGACGCGGTCGAGCGGGTCGGGGTGGCGCGCGGACAGCGCGATGATCACGCCGATCGCCCCGGGTCCGGCCACCAACGGCAGCGCCATGGGCGAGAACGACACGTCGGCCTTCGCGGCCGCGTGCTCCTTCTCGGCGTCCGTGCTCGTCTCCCGCGGCACGATCATGCCGAAGCCCGAGTGCGCCACCACGAGGCCGCCGGCGATCTGCAGCGAGGCGATCGTGATGCCGAAGGCGCTCAGCACGAGGCTGCCGAGGAGCGCGAAGACGCCCAGGATGGTCGCCACGTAGATGCCGGTGCGCCACGCCTGGCGTCGCACCTGGTCGGCGGGCTGGCCCTCGGTGAGGGCCGCGAAGGCGGCCACGGCCCCGAGCGGGTTGGTGATCGGCAGCAGCGCCGCGAGGGCGGCGAGGGCCACGGAGACGGACGTCACGCGTCCATCGTGGCAGCCACGGGCGACTCGGGCGCGTCGGCCCTCGCGTAGTCGCCGTGGGCGGTGCGACGCACCAGGCCCTGCTCCTCGAAGGCGTCGAGCCAGCCCTGCATGGGCCACCGCCCCCACCGGTCGCGGAACAGGCGGCCGTTGCGGAGCACGTCGTCGAGGTGCTGCACCGGCGGGGTCTGCGTCGGGTGGTGCTGGTGCGAGGCCCGCGCGCCGCCCACCCATGCGAGCGGCACGCCGGCCGCCGCCGCCCGCTGCCCGAAGTCGGTGTCCTCGGCGCCGTAGCCGGCGTACGCCTCGTCGAACCCGCCGACCCGCTCCCAGGTCTGCGGGGTGAGGGCGAAGGAGAGCGACCAGAACAGGTCGTGCCCGTCCGCGTCGACGACCACGTCGCCCGCGGGCGGCGCGGGGCGCGCCGGGTGCGGCGTCGCGAGCGTGTGCACGGTGTGCAGGTCGTAGCCGCCGGCCGGCGGCGGGGGCAGGTACGAGACCGGTCCGCAGAGCACCGCGTCCTCCGCGAGCGGACGCCGCGACGCCTCCTCGTAGGCGAGGACGAGCCCGGGGGAGGCGAGGCAGTCGACGTCGAGGAGCACGACCAGGTCGGCTCCGCGCTCGATCGCCGTGCGCGCCCCGAGGTTGCGGGCCGCGGCAAGCGGCAGCCGCTCGTCGGCGAGGGGCAGGTGCACGACGTGCGGACGTCGCCCGGGCGCCGGCCACCACGCGGCGCGCGGGTCGCCCATCGCCACCACGACGTGGTCGTCGGGCGGCACGGCGCCCTCCGCGAGCGACCGTTGCTGCAGCCACAGGTGACGGTGCCGGCCGTGCACGACCGTCACGACCGCGACCCGGCCCGACCCCTGCGGCGTCATCGGCTGTCCGTCCGCGCGTGCGCCACCTCGAGGACGACCTCGGCGGCGCGGGCGGCGCCCTTGCCGTCGTTCCAGACCTCCCAGTCGCGTCCGTCGCGACGCACCGCCTGCTCCAGCAGCGCGGCCCAGTCGTCGTCGGCGGGCGCCTCGGCGACGACGACGGGCAGCCGCCCGTCGGCCCGCAGTGCCGCGGCGGTGGTCCGCTGCTCGTCGTGCGGACGCTCCTGCGGCACGACCACAGCAGGCCGACGCGCCGCGGCCACCTCGGCCAGCGCGTTCTGCCCGGCGTGGGTCACGACGACGTCGGCGCGCAGCAGTGCGGGCCACGGGTCGTCCAGCCAGGAGCCGGCGTGGCCACCGAGCACCGTCCACGTCCAGCCGGGGGTGTTGCGTCGGGCGCGCTCGAGCGAGGCGTCGTCGATGCCGGGTCCGCCGGTGCCCGACAGGACGGTCACCTGGCGCGTGGCCGGAGGCGCGACCGCGTGCGGCTCCGGGCGGTCGTCGAAGCGCGAGAACGCGCCCACGTGCACGAGCCGCGGGTCGTCGGGGGCGACACCCTCGACGACGCCCGCGACGTCGGCGGGCCACGGCGCGACGATGCGGTCGGCGAGGTCGAGGGCCAGCTGGTGCGGCCGGTCGGTGCGGACGCCGGGCTGCAGCATCTGCACCACGGGCACGCCGTGCAGGCGGCAGAGCGCGGCCACCTCGACCGACGTGTCCACGACGACGACGTCGGGGTCGGTCAGGTCGATCCACCGCGAGATCGTCGCCATGCGCGAGCGCAGGCCGTCGTGCCCGCGGGGCACCCAGTGGAAGACCCCGCCGGCGGTCGGGTCCGGCGGGAGCTCGAACGGGTCGTCGTCGGCGTCCGGGTCGAGCCCGATCCACAGCTGCGGCCAGCCGCGCGGCGCGGGCAGCGTCGAGAACCCGGTCACCTCGTGCCCTCCGAGGTGGGGCAGGAGCGTCGTCGCCCGCATGACGTGCCCGTGCCCGTGGTGGTGGACGTAGTAGCCGATCATGAGGCCTCGGCGGGCTGGGTCGGGCTCTCGGCGCGGGCGTAGAGCTCCTCGTAGCGCGTGACCATCCGCTGCACGGAGCAGTGCCGTACCGCATGGTCGCGGACGGCGGTACGGTCGAGCGCGACCGCCTCGCGGGCGGCGCGGGCGAGGTCGTCGACGTCGTCGGGTCGCGCCAGCCGCCCGGCCGACACCCCGACCACCTCGGCCAGCGCACCGCGCGCGAACGCCGCCACGGGGGTGCCGCAGGCCATGGCCTCCGCCGCGACGAGGCCGTACGGCTCGTCCCACTGCGGCGTCACGAGCGCCACGCCGGCCCGCCCGACGAGGTCGCAGAGGGCGTCGGTGTGCAGGTGGCCGACGAGCCGGGCGTCGTCGCCGAGCAGCGGCTCGACCTCGCGACGCACGTAGTCGGCGTCCAGCACGGGTCCCGCGAGGTCGATCGCGAGACCGGCGCGTCGGGCGGCGAGGATGGCCAGGTGCGGAGCCTTCTCCGGCACGAGTCGGCCCGTCCACACCGCCCGCCCGCCCCCCGGACCCGGCTGCCACCGGGACGTGTCGACGCCGTTGGGCACCACCTCGGCCTGCACGGCGTGGGACCAGGCCGCGGCGGTGTGCCGGCTGACGGCGGCGAACGTCGACGCGCCGCCCGACATCGCGATGGCCGACTCGAGCCAGCCCAGCGGCGGGGTGTGCAGCGTCGTCACCATCGGCACCGACAGCATCGGCGCCATCGCCACGGGGAGGTGGTGGAGGCTGTTGTTGTGCACGACGTCGAAGCGCGACTGCCCGCCGCGGGCGAGCCGGAGCATGAGCGCCAGGTAGGCGTGGTGCTCGCGCATCCACGCGTCAGGGTGCGCGCCCACGTCGGCCCGCGCCGCCGCGCTCGGCTCGAACGGCGGCACGTCGAGCTCCTCGACGTCGAGTGAGGGGTCGGACCCGGGTGCGGCGAAGACGCTCACCCGGTGGCCGCGGTCGGCGAGCGCGTGGGCCAGCGTGGCCGTGTGCGCCTCCAGACCTCCCTGGAACGGCTCGGCGACGGGGAAGCGGGCGGACGCGACGAGGCAGATCCTCATCGGCCACCCACGGTCGCGATGCTGCACGCACCGGTCAGCGCGTCGGTGTAGACCGTGGCGTGGGCCTCCGCGAGCTGGCGACGCTGCGCCAGCCGCTGCGCCACCGTCGGCGCCGGGGTGGGCGTCGACGCCCACGCGTCGCGCACCGCCGCGACGAGGCTGTCGGCGTCGAACCGTTGCTCGTCGAACGTGAACGCGTGCACCGGCCCCTGGTCGGCGTAGTAGCCACAGCTCGGAGCGGCGACCGGGGTGCCGACGTCGCGGCACAGCTCGAGCCAGCCCGAGTGCGTGCCGAAGCGGTAGGGCAGCACGGAGAGGTCGAGCGACGCCAGGTAGTCGACCAGCTCGTCGTCGGTGAAGTAGTCGTGCACGCGCACGTCGACGACGTCGGGGGCGTCGGCGAGCCAGGCGGCCAGATCGGCGTCGAAGCGCGCGCCGCCCGGGTCGAGCACGTCGGTGTGGCCGTCGACCTGCAGCACGCCGCCCGGCACCTCCTGCACGGCGCGGAGCAGCGTCGGCAGGAGGGTGGCTGGGTCCATGCAGGCGCGCAGGCTCTTGACGTGCAGGCCGACGCGGAACTCGCCGCCGCGCTCCGCAGGCGCGGGCCGGTGTCGGGCGAGCCGCTGCATGGTGGTGGGCTCGACGACGTGCGGGTGGGGGAGCACCAGCGCGTCGCGGTCCCACCGGCGGCGCACCTCGGCGGCCGCGCCCTCGGTCAGCGTGGCCACGACGGCGGCCGCCGGCACGAGCACGTCGAGCTGGGCGTCGTGCAGGGCGCGGTCGAGGTGGTGCGGGTTGCGCAGGTCGTGCACGGTGAGCACGAGCGGCTTGCCGTGCGTGCGCAGCGCCTCGACCAGCGCGGTGAGCTGCGCCGGGGCGAGGGCGTCGAAGCCGAAGTGCACGTGCATCAGGTCGAAGGAGCCGTGCGAGCGCTCCACCCAGGCTGGGTCGAGCATCGCCGGCGGCCACCACGGCTGGCCCGCGGCAGCCGGTCCGCCCCCGGGTGCGGGGTCGGCCAGACGGCGCACGGGGTCGTCGAGGTCGAGGTCGGGCGACGACAGGTGCCGCACGTACACGTGCCCGGCGGGCACGGACGCGACCCTGATCTCGGGACGACCCCGGCGGGGCCCCATGGACGGCCCAGTGGACGACACCGTGGATGGCCCGGTGGACGACTCCGTGTCGGCGAGCGGCATGCTGACTGACCCCCTCGAGGCTGTGGGCGACCGCGGACCGGTCGCGTCCCAGGAGGTACCCGTGGCCGAGGGGGTGAACCCTCCCCGTCACACGCGTCGGGGGAGGCGTCCAGCGGACGGCCTCCCCCGTGGCGGGTGCGCCCGACTCAGAGGTCGAGCGTGCCCACCCAGCGCTCTCCCTCGTCGCCGCCCCACGCGTCCCACGCGACGCGACCGGGCGACGGGAAGCCGTCGGAGCCGTTCTTGAAGCCCTCGGCGTCCTTGTCGACGTCGTGCCGCTTGAAGTAGGCGCGCATCTTCGTGGCCTGCTCGTCGGTGAGCTTCTCGCCGTTCGCGAGCTGGTGGGCCCGGTGCTCGCCGGTGTCGGTGAAGCCCTTGCCGGCCTTGCCGTCCTCGATCCAGCGGACGGCCCGCTGCGCGGTCTCCTGCACGCCCTTCGGCGGCTCGTGCTTGCCCTCGCTCATCGTTGGACCTCTCTCGTCGTCAGCGCGATGGTCGCGAGGTCACGGGTTCTCGACGACGCCGTGGTCGCTCTTGTACGGCTCGCCAGTCAGCTTCGACTTCACCAGGCTGATCGCGGACGCGACCTTGCTGCCGGGCGTGTCCCAGTACTCCGCCTTGTCGACGCGCACCTTGATCAGCGTCGAGTTGTCGCCCTCCGGTCCCTCGGGCAGCCAGGCCTCGGCGAAGGTGTTCCACAGCTCCTTCAGCTTGGCGAGGTCGTCGACGACCTCCGCGTGGCCCGTGAGCGCCACCCAGGAGTCCGAGGAGCTGAACGTCAGCTGCACGTCGGACCGCTTCGCGACGTCGCGCGTGTGCTCGGTGTCCTTCGCCGTGATGAACCACAGCTCGGCGGGGTCGAGGTCGGTGTCCTGGCGCGCCATCGGGATGCTGCGCAGCGTGCCGTCGTCGGTGATGGTCGTGAACATGGCGATCCGCAGGTCGGTCAGCAGGTCGTCGAGGGTCTTCTCGTCTGTCGTGTCACTCATGGTGGCTCCTCGTCTCGGGGTCGTCTCGACCGTAGGACGGGGTCGGCGGGTACGCCTCCCGAAATTCGGGGGGTTCGACATCGCGTTCCGGGGTACCGGGCCCGGTCGACGTGCACGGCCGTCGATCGTCGCCGACGGTGGAGACATGACCGAGATCAGCCGTACGTTCACCGTCCAGCCCGCCCCCGCGACCGTCCTCGAGTACCTGAAGGACTTCTCGCACGCCGAGGAGTGGGACCCGGGCACCGAGTCGTGCCAGCGCATCGACGACGGCCCGGTCGCCGTCGGCAGCCGCTGGCGCAACACGTCGAAGATCGCCGGCGTCAGCACCGAGCTGGAGTACGAGCTCACCGAGCTCGACGACACGCACGTGCAGTTCGTGGGCACCAACGACACCGCCCACTCCACCGACACGATCACCGTCCAGCCGCACGGGTCGGGCAGCGAGATCACCTACGTCGCCGACATCCAGCTGAAGGGTGCCGCGAAGCTCGCGACGCCTGTCGTCAAGCTGGTCTTCGAGAAGATCGGCAGCGACACCGAGGACGACATGGTGCAGGTGCTCAACCGGCTCTGAGGCGTGCGTCGCTGAACCGGGACGTCGGGCCGGTGCGGGGAACATCCCGCTGCCGCCCGACGTTCACCCCCAGGTCTGCGCCGTGGTCGACGATGGAGCCCACGCGCCACCAGCACGCCCGGCACCGACCCCAGGGGACCGCATGAGCACCGCCACGACCGACCCGACCGCGACGACGGACACGCCCCCGCTGCCGCGCGAGCACCTGCTCGTCATCGGCACGCTGCTGGTGGCGTCGTTCGTGGTGATCCTCAACGAGACGGTCATGAGCGTGGCCGTGCCGGTGCTGCAGGACGACCTCGGCGTGCCGCCGTCGACGGGCCAGTGGCTGACTACCGCGTTCATGCTCACGATGGCCGTCGTCATCCCGCTCACCGGCTACCTGATCCAGCGGGTGGCCACGCGCACGCTCTACGTCGCGGCGATGTCGCTGTTCACGGCGGGCACGGTGCTCGCGTTCGCGTCGCAGGGCTTCGCGATGCTGCTGGTCGCGCGGGTCGTGCAGGCCTCGGGCACCGCCGTGATGCTGCCGCTGCTCATGACGACGGTCATGACGATCGTCCCCGTCGCCCGGCGCGGCGCGATGATGGGCAACATCACGGTGGTCATCGCCGTCGCCCCCGCGCTCGGCCCGACGCTCTCGGGATTCGTGCTCGACCACTTCGGCTGGCGATGGATCTTCGGCGTCGTCGCCCCGATCGCGCTGGCCGCGCTCGTGGTTGGCGCGCGCTACGTGGTCAGCGTGGCGGCCACCGGCGACCAGCGCATCGACGCCGTGTCGGTGCCGCTCTCGGCGCTCGGCCTCGGCGGTCTGGTGTACGGCCTCGTCGGCATCGGCGAGCACGCGCAGGGGTCGTCGGGCACGCCCACCTGGCTGCCGTTCGTCGTCGGCGGCGTGGCCCTGGCCGCCTTCGTCGCCCGCCAGCTGCAGCTGCAGCGTGACGACCGCGCGCTGCTCGACCTGCGGGTGTTCACGTCGGGCCAGTTCCGCATCGCCACGGGCGCGATGCTCATCGCCATGGCGGCCATGTTCGGCTCGTTCCTCCTGCTGCCGCTCTTCGCGCAGCAGACGCTCGGCCTCAGCGCGCTCGAGACCGGACTCATCACCCTGCCCGGTGGCGTCGTGATGGGCGTGACCGGACCGTTCGTCGGCCGGCTCTACGACCGGCTCGGCCCGCGCGTGCTCGTCGTGCCGGGCTCGCTGCTCGTGTCGGCGGGCCTGTGGCTGCTGGTCGACGTCGACGCGGACACGTCGGTCGCGTGGCTGGTGGGCGCCAACCTGGTGCTGATGCTGGGTCTGTCGGCCACGTTCACGCCGCTCATGACCACCGCCCTCGGGTCCGTCGAGCCTCGCCTGTACTCCTACGCGAGCGCCGTCGTCGGCAGCCTGCAGCAGGTGGCCGGCGCCGCCGGCGCGGCTCTCTTCATCACCATCATGACCGTCGTCTCCGCCAGCGGCGTCGACGCCGGACTCGGCGAGGGTCAGGCGTTCGTCGACGGCGTGCAGCGCGCCTTCCTCGTCGGCGCGATCCTCAGCCTCGTGCTCGTCGTCCTCGTCCCGTTCCTGCGCAAGGCCGACGCACCCGAGGGTGCGCCCGCTCACTGAGGGCGCCCCCGTCGCCCTGCGGGCGGTAGGTGGCGCGCGCTTCCTCGTCGGCGGCGGTAGGCAGCACGCGGAAAGCAGCGTCGAGAGCGCTACCCACCTACCGCTGACAGGTCGGGTTCCGCGCGCCACCTACCGCTGACAGGTCGGGTTCCGCGCGCCACCTACCGCTCGGGGGGCGGGTCCCCTCGTCCTCGGCTTCGCCGTCAGCGGACCCGTGCGGCGACGCCTGCCGCCCGGCCTCGTGCGGGTGCTGGTGCTCGTCGTCAGCGGGTCGTCGGCGCTGCTGCTGCTCGTACGCTCCCTCCTCGGCTGAGTCGCGCGCCCCGGCCCGGCGACCCATCAGACCTGGGCAGAACGCGCCAGACGAACCTCTCTCGTCTACACTGGCCGGAGCAGGAGCCGTACGGCCCGCACTCGTGGGTGGGTGCTCAGCCACCGACCCGCCGCCGATGTCACTGGCGGCCGAGTCGCCGTACGCCCTGTCGCGGCGACGGGCACGACCCGTCCGCCGCCGGCCGAGGCAGACGTCCGGCCGTGGAGGAGGAGCCTGTTGGCCACGAGAACGCAGCAGCGGAACCCGCAGAAGGCACGCCAGAACGGCAGCGGGGCCCGGCGCAAGAAGCACGATGACGACACCGGACTCATGCCCGTGCTCGCGAAGGCGGTGCGCGAGGTCGAGAACGCCGTGCAGCGACGACGCGTCACCGCGTCGACCCGCGCCACCTTCCAGGCCGTCGGCCTGCTGGTGCGCGAGGAGCGCGCCCGCGTGAAGACCGCCACCGACCTCACCGAGCCGCAGCGCGCCGACCAGCTCAAGCGACTCGACGGCGTCGCCACCATCCTGGCCAAGACCGCGACGCGCGAGCCCGCGCTGCTCATGCTGCTCACCGACGACGCCGAGATCTCCAGCTCGACCCTCGCCCTCAAGCGTGAGTTGATGGCAGCCTCCGGCCTCGAGCTGGCCGTCGAACCGCCCGCCGCCACCACCGAGCTGCGGGTCGACCGCTCCGTCGTGCCCCGCTCCGTCGTCGCGCGCCAGCTCGCCAACCCCTTCATGCCGCCGGAGTTCTCGCCCGAGCCGCCGCCCCGCACCGGGCCCAGCCGCCTCGCCACGTGGGAGCTCATCGGCCCCCTGCTGTCGTCGTTCGAGCGGGCCGCCGCCGGTGCGCCCGCCTGCATGGAGCTCCCCGAGCCGCTCCCGCTGAACCACCGCGGACCCGACCTCATGCGCCACCAGGCCCAGCTCGTGTCGTCCGCCGCCGAGGGACACCGCACCTTCCTGCTCGCCGACGAGCCCGGCCTCGGCAAGACCGCGCAGTCGCTGCTCGCCGCGCACGCGGCGCAGGCCTACCCGCTGCTCGTCGTCGTGCCGAACGTCGTCAAGGCGAACTGGGCGCGCGAGGTCGGGCTGTGGACCCCGCAGCGCGCCGTCACGGTCGTGCACGGCAACGGTGACGACATCGACGCGTTCGCCGACATCGTCGTCGTCAACTACGAGATCCTCGACCGCCACGCCGGCTGGCTCGGCGACCTCGGCTTCCGCGGCATGGTGCTCGACGAGGCGCACTTCATCAAGAACACGTCGTCGCAGCGCTCGCGTCACGTGCTGCGCATCGCCGACCGCATCCGCAGCCGCACCGCGCGACCGCTGATGATGGCGCTCACCGGCACCCCGCTCATCAACGACGTCGAGGACTTCCGCGCCATCTGGCAGTTCCTCGGCTGGATCGACGAGAAGAAGCCGCTTCCCGAGCTGATGCACCGGCTCGACGAGACCGGCCTGACGCCGCTCGACCCCGGCTTCTTCCCCGCCGCCCGGCAGGCCGTCATCGACATGGGCATCGTCCGACGTCGCAAGATCGACGTCGCCGCCGACATCCCCGCCCGCCGCATCGCCGACATGCCCGTCGAGCTCGACGGCGAGGCCGGCCGCTCCATCCGCGCCGCCGAGGCCGAGCTGGCCCGTCGGCTCGTCGCCCGCTACGACCGGGCGGCCGCCGCCCGGGTCGAGGCCGGGCACCCGGTGGCCGACGTGCTCGACCTCGACCTCGTCCGCAAGGTCGCGGCGTGGGAGCGCGAGGAGGCCAACGAGTCGACCGGCGAGAACGTGTTCTCGATGGTGCGTCGCATCGGCCAGGCCAAGGCCGGTCTGGCTGCCGACTACACCGCCCAGCTGGCGCGCAGCGTCGGCAAGGTCGTGTTCTTCGCGAAGCACCTCGACGTCATGGACGCCGCGCAGAAGGCGTTCGAGGAGCGCGGCATCGGCTACTCGACCATCCGCGGCGACCAGACGGCCGCGGCGCGCGCGAAGGCGATCGACGCGTTCCAGAACGACCCGGGCACGCAGATCATCGTCTGCTCGCTGACCGCGGCCGGTGTCGGCATCAACCTGCAGGTGGCGTCGAACGTGGTCCTGGCGGAGCTGTCGTGGACCGACGCGGAGCAGATGCAGGCGATCGACCGCGTGCACCGCATCGGTCAGGAGGAGCCGGTCACCGCGTGGCGCATCATCGCCTCGCAGACGATCGACACGCGCATCGTGGAGCTCATCGACAGCAAGGCCGGGCTCGCCGCCCGCGCCCTCGACGGTGAGGACACCGAGGTCGACGTCACCGACGTCCAGCTCGAGGCCCTCGTCGGCATCCTGTCGGACTCTCTCCGCTCGCGTCGCCGCTGACCGGGCCCGCTCCGCCTGCGCGTTTGCGTGGGGCCCCACTCAAACGTGCGAGAACGACGCACGGTTGCGTTGGGGGGAGCTGGTTTACGTGGGGCCCCACGTCAACGGGCCTGAGGACGCGAGGCGGGGCGGGCCGCTCGATCAGCGCCGGGCGGTCACGCCGCGCGGGAAGGCGGGGACGTCGCCGGGCCAGTCGCCCAACCGTTCGCGAGCGGGTGAGCCGTCGTCGGTGCGCACGTTGACGAGGCTGAAGGACGTCTGCCCGGGGACGGGCTCGCCGCGCTCGACCCATCCGCCCTCGGCCGCTGCTGCGTCGACGTCGAACTCGGGGCCGTCGCCGGTGTCGACGCTGACCGTGATGTACGTGTTCGGCAGGTAGCCGGTGCGCACGGACCACGCCGACTCCACCAGGAACGTCACCAGCGCGGGTCCGTCGACGATCCGGTACCCCGGCGCGACCGTGACCCGGACGTCGTAGCCGGTGTTGCCCTTGATGTTCGGCGGCTCGCCCCCAGCCACGTCGATCGTCAGGCCGGGGATGCTCGAGACGGCAGCCTGCGCCTGGCGCAACGTCTGCCCGCCCGACGCCGCGTCGTGGGGGATGTCGTAGCGCGGGCCGCCCGCAGCACCGCAGCCTGCGAGCGCGACGAGGACGGCGACGGCCGCGACGACGCGTCTCGTCCTCGAGCCTGCGTGCGTCGTCGTCGAGGTGCCCATGCGGGAGATCCTGGCATCTCGGGGGTCTTGCTGGGGTGGGGGCCTCAGAGGTCTCGTCCTCCTGCTGCGCTGCCTCGGGATGTCTCGACGTGCTGGTGCGACGTCTGCGCGGGTCTCGGCTCGTTGCTGCGCCGCCTCGGCGTTCGCTGGGGGTGGTCTCCGAAAGGGCTTCGACCGGGCGGCTGGCATCCGCGCTGGTCTGGGGTCTCGGGCCGGGAGTTGGTGCTGGGGCGAACGCACGCGGACGCAGAAGCTTGGGTGCCCTTGGGGTTGGGGGGGACGCACGATTCTGCTTTCGCGTGGAACGGTCCACGCCAAGGCAGAATCCTTCCGGCGCGACGCCCTCCATCGGTGGATCATCAACCGCAGGGGCGCTCCTGATGTTGCAGATCCACCGATGAAACGCGCGAACGCAGAGACGAAGAATCATGCGTCACCCGAGAGCCCAGGCCAGACCCCGAGACCCGAACCCGCCCCCAGGCCCGCTGCCGGTCGAGGCCCTTGCGGAGACCACCCCCAGCGCGAGCCGCGGCAGCGCACCAGCAAGGTCAGGCTCCCGCAGGCAGCGCACCAGCAAGGTCAGGCTCCCGCAGCCGGTGCGCCGGCGGGACCCCGTCAGGCCAACGCGCGGTCGAGGTTGATGGCGGCGCTGATGAGGGACAGGTGCGTGAAGGCCTGGGGAAAGTTGCCGAGCTGGTCGCCGGTGGCGCCGATCTGCTCGGCGTAGAGGCCGAGGTGATTGGCGTACGTGAACATCTTCTCCAGCGCGACCTCGGCCTCGCGCAGACGACCGGCGCGGGTGAGGGCCTCGACGTACCAGAACGAGCAGAGGCTGAAGGTGCCCTCGCCGTCGCCCACCCCGTCGCCGTCGGCGTCGGCGTCCTCGATGCCGTCGGGGGCGGCGTGGACGTCGTAGCGGAAGACGAGGCTGTCGGCGACGAGCTGCTCCTCGACGGCCGCCAGCGTCGACAGGAACCGCGGGTCGACGGGCGAGCAGAACTTCACCATCGGCATCAGCAGCACGCCGGCGTCGAGCACCGGGTCGTCGTCGGGGGCGGCGTCCGGGTCGGCCTCGGCCATGAGGAACGTCTCGTGGTGCGGGTCCCAGTGGTCGCTGAGGATCCGCTCGTGGATCTCGTCGCGCACCCGCGACCACGCGCCGACGTCGCCGGGCAGCCCCCGGCGCCGGGCCATGCGGATCATCCGCTCGACCGCGACCCAGCACATGAGCCGGCTGGTGGTGTGGGCGCGCACGTCGCCGCGGATCTCCCACATGCCGGCGTCGTCGGCGTCCCAGTGCTCGAGCACCCAGTCGAGCACGCGCCGCAGGTCGTTCCACGCGTCGTGGCTGATGCCCGGCCCGTACTTGTCGAACAGGTAGACGGCGTCGATGACCTCGCCGTAGATGTCGAGCTGCAGCTGGTCGACGGCCGCGTTCCCGACCCGCACCGGACGAGAGTCGCGGTAGCCCGACAGGTGGTCGAGCTCGTGCTCGTCGGTGGGCGCCGACCCGTCGATGTCGTACAGCACCCGCAGCGGCCCGAGCTCGGCCTCGTCCTCGCGCTCCTCGCCGAGCCGCTCCGACAGCCAGCGGGTGAACGCGTTCGCCTCCGACGTGAACCCGAGACGCAGCAGCGCGTACAGGCTGAAGCCGGCGTCGCGGATCCACACGTAGCGGTAGTCCCAGTTGCGGGTGCCGCCGATCGTCTCCGGAAGGCTCGTCGTGGGGGCGGCGACGATCGCGCCACTCGGCTCGTGGGTGAGCAGCTTGAGGGTGATGGCGGAGCGGTGCACCGTCTCGCGCCACCGGCCGGCGTACGTCGACTGCGACAGCCAGCTGCGCCAGAACTGCGACGTCGCCTCGAACAGCGCCGACGTGTCGGTGTCGTCGCAGCCGTCGGTGGGGGTGTCGGCGTGCGGATCGAGCACCTCCAGCACGAACAGGGCCCGCTCGCCCTCCTCGAGCGTGAACTCGGCGGTCACGTCGCCGGCGTCGACCTCGAGCGGCACCGTCGCACCGAACGCCATGCGCACGCCCGGGTCGTCACCCCGGCCCTCGCACGTGAGGGAGACGCCGTGGCCCGACGCGACGTCGAGCGTCTCGAGGTCGGGCGTCGTGCGCCCGTAGTGGGGGCGGGCCGCCACCCGGGTGCGGACCACGGAGCGCCCGCGGACGGCCACCACGCGACGCACGAGGCGCTGGCGGTGGTCGGCGTCCTCCGCCCGGAGCACGGGCATGAAGTCGTGCACCTCGACCACGCCGTCGTCGGTGAGGAAGCGGGTGGCGAGGATCGCGGTGTCGGGGAAGTAGAACTGCTGCGACCGCACCGACCCGTCGACCGGCTCGAGCTCCCAGGCCCCGCCGCGCTCGTCGTCGAGCACCGACGCGAACACGCTCGGCGCGTCGAAGCGCCCGGGACAGAACCAGCCGATGGTCCCGTCGGTGCCGACGAGCGCGGCCGTGCGCAGGTCTCCGACCAGGCCGTGGTCGGAGATCGGCAGCGGCCCCGACGTCGGACCTGGTGGGGACCCCGTCATCGCAGGTGCCAGCCGCGCTCGCCCGCGAGGTCGAGCGCAGCCTGCGGGCCCCACGAGCCCTTCTCGTACGTCTGCACCGGCGGCGGGTCCTCCAGCACGGGCGTGATGACCTGCCAGAGCCGGTCGACCTCGTCGCCGCGCGTGAACAGCGTCTGGTCGCCGTGCATGACGTCGAGCAGCAGCCGCTCGTACGCCTCGAGCGGCCGGTGCTCCGGGTCGTCGTCGGGCAGCTTGAAGGTGGCCGACGCACGCGTCAGCTCGAACGTCGGGCCGGGGCGCTTCACGTGCAGCGCGGCCGTCACCTCGGGCGCCTCGCCGAGCTCGAGCACGAGCCGGTCGTCGCCGTCCTGACGCTCGTCGAACAGTGGCTCCGGAGCACGGAAGAACAGGGTCGCGGTGCGTCGGGTGGCCGCCATCGCCTTGCCGGTGCGCAGCAGGAACGGCACGCCACGCCAGCGGTCGTTGTCGACGTGCACCCGGACCGCCACGAACGTCTCCACCTCGGAGTCGTCGTCGACGCCCTCCTCGTCGCGGTAGCCCTCGTACTGGCCCCGCACGACGTCGTCGGCGCGCAACGGCTGCAGGTCGGCGAAGACCGCGGCCTTCGCGTCGCGCAGGTGGTCGGCGTCGATGCTCTCGGGCCGCTCCATCGCCAGGAAGCCGAGCACCTGCGAGAGGTGCGTCGAGACCATGTCGCGCAGGGCGCCGGTGGCCTCGTAGAAGCTGCCGCGGCCCTCGATGGTGAGCTCCTCCGGCACGTCGATCTGCACGGCGCAGACATGCTCGGCGTCCCACGACGGCTCGAGCAGGCCGTTCGCGAAGCGCAGCGCGAGCACGTTCTGCACGGCCTCCTTGCCGAGGAAGTGGTCGATGCGGAACACGCTGTCCTCGCCGGCGACCTCGTCGAGCGTCGCCTGCAGCGAGCGCGACGACTCCAGGTCGGTGCCGAACGGCTTCTCCACGACGATGCGCGCGCCGTCGGCGATGCCCGTCTCGCCGAGCATGCGGATCATCGGCTCCATCGCGGCGGGCGGGACGGAGAGGTAGACCAGTCGGCGCGCATCGCCGCCCAGCTCGGACTCCGCGTCCCGCACGGCGGCCGCGAGGTCGCTGCCGTCGTCGGCGTCGGAGGTCTGGAAGCTGGTGCGCGAGACGAGCCGCTCGGCGACGTCGACGTCGAGGTCGTCGACGAACTCCTTGAGCCCGTCCATCACCTGCTCGCGGAAGTCCTTCTTCGGCTCGTGCCGCCCCGACCCGATGACGCGGTAGTCGGCGGGCAGCCGGTCGGCGAGCGCCAGCCGGTAGAGGCCGGGGAACAGCTTGCGCTTGGCGAGGTCACCGGTCGCGCCGAACAGCACGACGACCTGCGGAGGGAGGGAAGAGGAGGAGCTCACGACACGTCCTGGCGTCAGGGAAACGGGGTCACGTTCCACGCTAGGAGCGACCGTGGGGGAGCGCATGCCGACTGGACGTGACGTGGTCGCGCGACGGACACCTGTGGTGGTCCGCCGGGTCAGGCCAGGTCAGGTCGGGTCTGGTCAGGGGGCCACGACGGGCTCGACGTCGGCGACGGTCTTGTCGGCGCGCAGGCCGCGCCAGACGGGGTGGCGCAGGTGGCCGGAGTCGGTCCAGCCCGCCGCGGTGACCTCGCCCACGAGCTCGGCTTCCGTCCACACCGCCTCCCGGGCGACGTCGCGCGGGGCCTCGACGGTCGGCTGGTCGCGGCGCAGCGGCTCGAGCCGGCGAGCGAGGTCGGCGAGCGCGCGCTCGTCGAACCCGGTGCCCACGCGACCCGCGTAGCGCAGGTCACCGGCCGCGTCGGGCACCGCGACGCCGACGCCTGGGCGTTCGAGATGAAGTGGGACGGCGTCCGCGTGGTGGGAGCGCGGCGTCGAGGTCGCCGTCGAAGGCGGCGGGCACGTCGACCCGGTCGGCGTCGTCGAGGTCGAGGCCCTCGAGCAGCTCGCGGCGCTGCACGTAGGGCAGGCCCGTGACGTCGGTCCCGCCCAGCCGCAGCAGGTCGAAGACGACGTAGCGCACGGGCACGGCCCGGCGCGCCGCGGCGACGTCGCGCGGCCGGACGAGCCCGATGCGCTGCTGGATGCGTCCGAACGACGGCGCACCGTCGTCGCCGAGCGCGACGACCTCGCCGTCGACGACGGCATCGTCGAGGTGCAGCCCGGCGAGCGCCTCGGCGACCTCCGGGTAGGTCGTCGTCACGTCCTTGCCGCTGCGCCCCACGAGCCGCACGGCCCCGCCGTCGCACGTCGCCACCACGCGGACGCCGTCCCACTTCATCTCGAACGCCCAGGCGTCGGCGTCGCGGTGCGGGTCGAGGCCGTCGGGCCGGCTCGCGAGCATGGGCGCGACGGTCTCGAGGCGGCCGGCGTCGGGCGGACCCCCGCCGTCGGGCTCGTCCGTCGTGGGCGTGGTCGTGGACGCGGTGCCATCGTCGGCTGCCGCAGTGTCGGCTGCCGCAGTGTCGGGGGCCGCCGGCGGGTCCATGCGGTGCATCAACCAGTTCTCGCCAGTGCGGATGAGGGCGAACCGCACGCTGCCGCCCAACCCGCCGTCCGCGGACCCGTGCAGCACGGCGATGACCTCGCCCTCCTTCCACTTCTCCAGCGTGTACGTGCCGTGGTCCCAGATGCTGACCTGCCCCGCGCCGTACTCGCCCTTCGGGATGGTCCCCTCGAACGTCGCGTACTCCATCGGGTGGTCCTCGGTGGGGACGGCGAGGTGGTTGCGGCTCGGGTCGGTCGGCGGACCCTTCGGCACGGCCCACGAGACGAGCACGCCCTCGCGCTCCAGCCGGACGTCGTAGTGCAGGCGTGTGGCGTGGTGCTCCTGCACCACGAAGATCGGGTCGGCGCCCCGCTCCGTCGGCGCCTCCGCGGGCACCGGCTCGGGGGGGCGCGACGCGTCGCGCATCGAGCGGTAGACCGTCAGCCGGTCCGGTGCGGCCACAGGTGCCTCGTCGCCCGACGTCGGCTGCGGGTCCAGCCCGGCGAGCGGGTCGTCGTCGCGCTCGAGCACCTCCTCCATCGTCAGGTGACGCAGGTCGGGCCCCAGCTCGTCCCACGACCGCGGCGCGGCGACGAACGGACCCTCCCCGTCGGCCGCTGCACGACCGCGCAGCGAGTACGGCGCGATCGTCGTCTTCGCCTGGTTGTTCTGGCTCCAGTCGACGAGCACGCGACCCTCGCGCAACGACTTCTTCATCGACGAGACCACGAGGTCGGGCAGCTCGTCCTGCAGCGCCGCAGCGACCTGCTTCGCGAAGGCGTTCACGTAGTCGGCATCGTGCTCGCCCGTCAGGTGCGCGTACAGGTGCAGGCCCTTGCTGCCGCTCGTCACCGGGAACGCCTCCAGCCCGACGTCGGCCAGCAGGTCGCGCGCCGCGTGCGCCACCTCCACACACTCCGCCAGCCCCACGCCCGGGCCGGGGTCGAGGTCGAGCACCAGACGGTCCGGGTGGCGCGGCGTCCCGTCGGCCTCCACCCGCCACTGCGGCACGTGCAGCTCCAGCGCCGCCACCTGCCCCAGCCACGCCAGCGCCGCCGGCCCGTCCACGAGCGGGTACACGTTCACGTGGCTCTTGTGCCGCACCACCACGCGGCGCACCCAGTCAGGCGCGGAGTCCGGCAGGTTCTTCTCGAAGAAGAGCTCTGTGCTCATCTCCGCCCGCGGCCCGGAACCCCCGCCGGGGGCCTCACCGACAGCGCCGACGCCGTCCGGCCAGCGCTTGCGGGTGACCGGCCGCCCGGAGGCGTGGGGGAGGAGCCGGTCCGCGACGGCCACGTAGTAGGAGATCACCTCGGCCTTGGTGGTGCCCGTCGCCGGGTACAGCACCTTGTCGGGGTTCGTCAGACGCAGGCGCCGACCGTCGATCGTCACGGTCTGGCTGCTCGACGAGCCGCGGCTGGGCATGCCGCCGGGTCAGGCCTTCTTGCGGGCGCGCGGCTTCGACGCGGTGCTGCCGCCCTGGCCGCGACGCTCCTTGCTCCGCTCGACGCTGCGCTTGAGCGCCTCCATCAGGTCGACCACCTCGGCGTCGTCACCGTCGTCGTCGCTCGTGCCGAACGTCGCCGCCGTGTCGATCGTGTCGCCCTGCTCGAGCTTGGCCTCCACCAGCGTCCGCAGCTGCTCCTGGTAGTCGTCGGTGAACTGCGACGCGTCGAAGTCGGCCGCGAGCGAGTCGACCAGCTGCGAGGCCATGTCGCGCTCCTTCGCGCTGATCCGCGGCACGGTCTCCAGCACGTCGAAGTCGGCGGTGCGCACCTCGTCGTCCCACAGCATCGTCTGCAGCAGCAGCGTCTTGTCGCGCACGCGCAGCACCGCCAGGCGCGACTTCTGCCGCAGCGCGAACCGCACCACCGCGCTGCGGTCGGTGTCCTCGAGGGCGCGGCGCAGCAGCGTGTAGGGCTTGATCGCCGTCTTGTCGGGCTCCAGGAAGTACGCCTTGTCGAGCCGGATCGGGTCGATCTGCTGGGCCGGCACGAACTCCAGCACCTCGATCTCCTTCGCCGACTCCGCCGGCAGCGACGCGAGGTCGTCGGCGGTCAGCACCACCGTGTTCTCGCCGTCGTCGTACGCCTTCGCGATGTCCTCGTAGGCGACGACCTCGCCGCAGACCTCGCACCGTCGCTGGTAGCGGATGCGCCCGCCGTCCTCCGCGTGCACCTGGTGCAACGACACGTCGTGGCTCTCGGTGGCGCTGTAGACACGCACCGGCACGTTGACCAGGCCGAAGCTGATCGACCCCTTCCAGAGCGAACGCATGGGATCAGTGTTCCGCACTGGAAGGTCGGCGGCCACTCCGTGACGCACGACGGGCCGGGACCCGAAGGGCGTCGCCGGCTGGTACGGCGGCGGGGGCGGGGTCTGCTTGCCCTTGAGCGTCGCGAAGGCGGCGGCACCCGCACCGATCAGCAGGCCGATGCCCACCACGCGGCGCAGACGTCGCTTCTTCTTGGGCTTGACCTCCTCGGGCAGGCGGTCGGCGACGCCCTTGGGGAGGCGGTCGTAGGTCTTCTCGCTCAGCTCGGGCGCGCGGTCGAGGAGGTCGTGCCCGATCTCGGGAAGACGCTCGCGCAGGTCGGCGACACCGGACTGCGCCTTCGCGACGACGGTGTCGCGCACCTCGGGCGCCCGGTCGGCGAGCTGCTGGCGGACGCTGTCGGCCTGGGCGACGAGGTCGTCGAGGCGGCCCTCGAGGCGCTCCTGGACCTTGTCCCGGACGGTCTTGTTCTTCCTCAGCGACATGCTGGCACGGCTCCTCGGTCGGCGTGGATGCTTCTGCTCACGACACTATCGCCGGGTCCTGGACGACGCACCCTGGCCGTCGACATGACCGGACATCCGCCCAGTTTTCGATGTTCGGCGGCGCGAGCGACCCCGTTCTTGCGATCATGGCGGGCGTCGTCGGAGTGGCGTCCAGGGGAGGTCCAGGTGCTGCGCAAGGTCGCCGAGCTGCGAAGGGCCGTGGGTTGGCCCGCCATGACGGCGGCGACGGTGCTGCTCAGCCTGACCGCCCTCTGCATGCTGGCGCTCACGCTCGCCACGTGGCAGCCGGACAACAACCCGCGCTGGGTGCTCTACGTCCTCGTGGTCGTGGCGCTCGGCGGTCTCGCCTGGACCGTGAGGCGCGGTGCGTTGCTCGAGCCGCGCGAGGTCGCGGCGATGGTGTCGCTCTGCTTCGTGGCGCTCGCCGTGCTGACGTGGGGCACCGAGCGTCAGGTCGCCGTCCTCGCCAACGGCACGAGCACGCCGACCCTGGCCGTCTTCGCCGTGTGGTTCCTGCCGCTGGCGCTGGCGCGCGTGGTGTCGTACGTCGGCACGGCGCTGTGGGTGCTGGCCGTCGCCTCGCACCACGACCCGCAGATGCTCGGGCCGACGGTCGCCGTCGTCGTGCAGGTGCTGGTGGGCACCGAGGTCCTGGGTCGGCTGCGGCTGCGGCTCGACCGGCTCGCCCGCACCGACCAGCTCACCGGCGCGCTCAACCGGTGGGGCGTGCAGGCCGTGGTCGACGCGCAGCTGGTCCGGCGCCGCCGGCTGGGGACGCCGCTGACCGTCCTCGCCCTCGACGTCGACGACCTGCGCGCTGTGAACACCCTCGGGGGCCACGCGGCGGGCGACCGGCTGCTGACGTCGGTCGTCGAGCACCTGCGCGCCGGGCTGCGCGAGGGTGACGTGCTCGGCCGCCTCGGGGGCGACGAGTTCCTCGTCGTCATGCCTGGAGCCGACCACGGCGTCGCCGACGTCGTCGCGCGGCGGCTGCAGGTGGGTGCTCCGGCATCGTGGTCGTGCGGGGTGGCGCAGGCGCGTGCCGACGACGACGTCGCGTCGCTGCTCGCGCGGGCCGACGACCGGATGTACGCGCAGAAGCAGGGGCGTCGACCGGAGTCGGGTCAGACCTGAGTGACGCCCGGCGCGGGGTCGGGGTCGTCGGCGACCGACGTGAGCAGCCCGCGGCGCTCCGCCCAGGTCTCGAACCAGATCGTGAAGAACGGCGGGATGGACGCCGCCAGCGCCAGGGCGAGGGTCTTGAGGTTCCAGCGGAACGTCGACCACGCCACGACCGCGAGCGAGCAGTAGGCGAGGAACAGGACGCCGTGGATCGGGCCCACGATCGGCACACCGCCCTCGAGTCCGGCGTGCGGGTCGTCCTGCACGACCCACTTGAAGAACATCGCGACGAGCAGCGCGCCCCACGACACCGCCTCGGCGAAGGCGAAGATGCGGAACCAGCGCCGCACCGACCGGGCCCGGTCGTGAGGCTGGGGGACGGTCTCGGGGGCCGCAGGATCGGTCACGACCCACAGCGTAGTGGCGTCACACAAAGGAAACAGCCTCGTGGTGAGATGGGGACATGGCCTTCCTGCTGCGCGTCGAGCTGCCCGACGTCCCGGGCTCGCTCGGTGCGCTGGCCACGGCGCTCGGTGGTGCGGGTGCCGACATCGAGGCGATCGAGATCGTGGAGCACCGCGCCGACGGCAAGGCGGTCGACGACGTGCTGCTCGAGCTGCCGCCGAGCGTCATGGCCGACGCCCTCGTGACGGCGTGCCACGAGCTCGACGGCGTGCGGGTGCACTGGATCTCGCGGTACAACGCGGGCGCCAACCTGAGCATGGACCTCGAGGCCGTCGAGCAGTTCACGTCGGAGCCGCAGCACGCCGTCGAACGGCTCGTCGAGGTCGTGCCGGCCACGTTCCGCACCGACTGGGCCATGGCGCTGCGCCGCGTCGACGGCGAGGCGTCGGTGCTGTTCGCGTCGCCGTCGGCCCCGAAGCTCGTGCCCGAGGCGGCGGAGTGGCTGTCGATCAGGTCGTCGTCGCGCCTGGAGGGCGTCGAGGCGTGGTCGTCGACGCTGCTCGCCGGCACGCACGCGAAGGACCGTCAGGGTCGCGGCTTCGTCGTCGTCGTCGGACGGCACGGGGGCCCGGAGTTCCTCGCCTCCGAGCTCGCCCGCCTGGGCCACATGACGTCGCTCGCGGGGTCGGTCCAGGCCTGACCCCCGCTGCGCCTTTACGTGGGGCCCCACGTCAACGCGCGCTGGGGGCCGTCGGTTGCGTGGGGGAGTTCACTTTTGGGTGGGGCCCCACGTAAACAGGCGCTGGGGGCCGTCGTTTGCGTGGGGGAGTTGACCTTTGGGTGGGGCCCCACGTAAACAGTGCGTCCCACCCCAGGACTGGGTGGGGGAGTCGCACCTGGGGTGGGGCCCCACCCCCAGGGCAGC
>NZ_LUNH01000104.1:0-2934 GCF_001628525.1 Aeromicrobium sp. REDSEA-S38_B2
CGGTACCGGCGGCGTCGCCCTTCTCGTCGACGTCGATGTTGTGCTGCGCCGCCACCTCGACGTCCGCCTCGGCGGAGGCCGGGGCGGGGTCGTCCTTCGGCGCCTCGGCCGGCTCGTCGGTGCCCTGCGGGTCCTCGTGGGCGTCGGCAGCGGGCGCGGCGTCGTCGGTCGCGCTGATCGACGCCGGGTCGGCCTCGTCCTTCGCGTCGGGCTCGGCCTCGGTGGCAGCAGCCGCAGCCGTCGCCTTCTCGGCCTCCTCGACCACGGCGGCGTCGTCCTCGGCCGTCGGCTCCTCAGGACGCTTCACGGCCGCGAGCAGCATCTGTGCGACGTCGAGCACCTCGACCTCCTCGCGTGCCTCGCCGGCCGCCTGCTGGGCCGTCAGGCCGTCGGACAGCATGACCCGGCAGAACGGGCAGCCCACGGCGATCTGGTCGGCGCCGGTGGCCACGGCCTCCTGGGTGCGGTTCACGTTGATCCGCGAGCCGAGGTTCTCCTCCATCCACATGCGCGCGCCACCGGCGCCACAGCAGAAGGAGCGCTCGGAGTTGCGCGGCATCTCGGCGAACTTCGCACCGGGGATGACGCTCAGCAGCTCGCGCGGCGCCTCGTACACCTGGTTGTGGCGGCCGAGGAAGCACGGGTCGTGGTAGGTGATCGTCTTCTCCGGCTCGGCCGACGCCGCAGCGCCCGCCTTCGGAGCGACGGGCTTCAGCTTGCCTTCGCGCACGAGGCGGTTGAGCAGCTGCGTGTGGTGCACGACCTCCAGCTCGACGCCGAACTCGGCGTACTCGTTCTTGAGGGAGTTGAAGCAGTGCGCGCAGGTCGAGACGACCTTCTTGGCCTTCGTCTCCTTCAGCACCTCGGAGTTCTCCATGGCCAGCTGCATGAAGACGATCTCGTTGCCGGCGCGACGCGCCGGGTCGCCGGTGCAGGTCTCGCCGTCACCGAGGATCGCGAACTCGACGCCCGCGGTGTGCAGCAGCTCGGCCACGGCCTGCGTGGTCTTCTTCGCACGGTCCTCGAAGGCACCGGCGCAGCCCACCCAGAACAGCCACTCGACCTCGTCGAGGCTCTCGACGTCGACACCGACCTGCTTGACCTCGAAGTCGAGGCCCTTGGTCCAGTCGAGGCGGTTCTTGGGGTTCATGCCCCAGGGGTTCCCCTTGCGCTCCAGGCCCTTGAAGATGTTGTTCAGCTCGGCCGGGAAGTTGCTCTCGACGAGCACCTGGAAGCGGCGCATGTCGTCGATGTGGTCGACGTGCTCGATGTCGACGGGGCACTGCTGGACGCAGGCGCCACAGTTCGTGCACGACCACAGGACGTCGGGGTCGATGACGCCGTACATCTCCTCGTCGCCGATGAGCGGACGCTCGACCTCCTTCTGCTGCTCCTCGGTGCGCTCGTCCTCCGGCACCGACAGCGCGGGGATCTTGGCGTAGGCGTGCTCACGCAGGCCCATCATGAGCAGCTTGGGGCTGAGCGGCTTCTCGGTGTTCCAGGCGGGGCACTGGCTCTGGCAGCGGCCGCACTCGGTGCAGGTGGTGAAGTCGAGCAGACCCTTCCACGAGAAGTCCTCGACCTTGCCGACGCCGAGCTTCTCGAAGTCCTCCTCCTCGAGGTCCTCCATCTTCTCCAGGTCGAGCGGCTCGCCGTTGACGAGGATCGGCTTGAGGCCACCGAGGGCCGTGCCGCCGTCGGACTCGCGCTTGAACCAGATGTTCGGCCACGCGGTGAAGCGGTGCCACGCGATGCCCATCGTCAGGTTGGTGGAGATGACGAGCAGCCAGATCATGGCCGAGACGACCTTGATCATCGCGATGGCGACGATGATGTCCTCGAGCGTGCCGATGTTCTCGGCGCCGGTCGGGTACAGGTTGCCGAAGTGCTGGGCGATCGGGAAGTGGAAACCGGTCGCGTACTCGGCGTCCTCGCCGCCGCGCGCCTGGAGCAGGTTGTACTCCGCGCCGCGGATGAACAGGATCGCGATGCTCTCGAGGAACACCATGAACTCGACGAAGTACGCCTGGCCCATGCGCGAGCCGAAGAAACGGCTCTGGCGCTGCAGGCGCTTCGGGTGCTTGACCTGGCGGTAGATCGCGAGCGGGATGATCGCGAGGGCGCCGAGCAGGCCGATGAACTCGCTGACCCACTCGTAGAGGAAGAAGTGGCCGATGATCGGCCAGACGAACTCCGGGTCGAACAGCTGGACGAAGCCCTGCGCGACGGCGGTCGCGAGCACGATGAACGCCAGGTAGACGAACCAGTGCAGGGCACCGATCCACGTCCACTGGAGCATCCGGGTGTGGAGGAACGTCTCCTTGACCATGTTCACCGTGCGGGCCGCGGGGTCGTTGGTGCGGCCGGGCGCGGGGCCGCCGGCGCGGACGACCGCGAGCATGCGACGCACCGCGACGACGGTGACGGGGATCGTGACGGCCGTGACGGCCAGGGAGACGATGATCGCGACGAGCTGCATGGAGCCTCAATCCTTGGTGCGACGACCGTGACAGTGGGGGTGACACTAGCCCCTCGCGTTCTTGTCCGCGGGGTAAGGCCACCCTGATCCTGCAGGTCAGCGGTCGGTTACCGGTGGGTAGGTACAGCCTAACCCCCGACGCGGACCTCTGTCCGCCGGTGTGAGCCGTTCGAGACCGCGCGGACCACGCTGGTCGAGTAGGCCGAGCGGCGACGAAGGAGCCCGGTTGGGCGTATCGAGACCACTCTGGGCGGTCGCCGGGGGTTGGCCCGCGCTGGGCCGTTGCCGGGTGGTCTCGATACGCGGCACGACGCTCCTTCGTCGCGCGTGCCGCTACTCGACCAGCGGAATCCACCGCTGGTCGAGTGCCTCCACGAGCGCCAGCGAGGGGAGGTGTATCGAGACCACTCCACGCTCACGCTGGGGGCTGGCCCGCGCTGATCCATTGCCGGGTG
>NZ_LUNH01000011.1:0-4202 GCF_001628525.1 Aeromicrobium sp. REDSEA-S38_B2
CCCCTGGTGCTGGGCGGGAGCCGGGGGTGTGGACGACGGCCGGGCTCAGGCGAGCCGGCGACGCTCCTCCGCCTGCTCCTGCCAGGCGAGCAGCTCGGTGCGCGCCTCGAGCTCGGCGCTCTGGCTGGCGGCCAGCTCGTCGCGGAGGCGACGCACCTCGGCGCGCGTGCTCTGGAGCGCGGACCGGGTCTGGGCGAGGTCGCCGTCGAGCAGCACCGTGCGCTCCTCGGCCGCGGCGTGCGCCGCCTCGGCCTGGGCGAGGGCGGCCTCGGCGGCCTCGACCTGGGAGACGAGCGCGGCGATCCGCTCGTCTCGACGCTCGACCTTGCCGGTCATCGTCTCGGCGAACGCGATCTGCTCACGGCCGCGACGCGTGGCCTCGCGGCTCCGGTCGTGAGCGGCGGTGGCGCGGTCGCGTGCCCAGTCGCGGCGCACCTGGGCGGTCTCGTTGGCGAGCAGACGCGCGGCGACGGAGCAGGCCGCGACGGCGTAGACGACCGCGGCCGCGAGCGCGACGACGGTCGAGACCACGATCGCCGCCGTGCCGGCGACGAGGGCGGACACGATGAGCACGACGGCGGCCAGGGTGCGCACCGAGCGCTGGCTGCGTCGATCGGCGGGACGGGAGGTGGTCATGGCGCCAGGGTAGGTCGGGCGGCGCGGTCGTCGTGGGAGGCGCACCGTGCCTGGTGGGACTGGTGGTGCGGGAGGGAGGAGGCGGCTACGACAGCGGCGGCGTGCGGCGGGCGAGGCACCCGACGAGGTGGTCGTCGACCATGCCGGTGGCCTGCATGAGCGCGTAGGCGGTCGTGGGCCCGACGAACTTCAGGCCACGGCGCTTGAGCTCCTTGGCGAGCGCGGTCGACTCGGCCGACGTCGCCGGCACGTCGGCGACCGTCCGCGGCGCGGGCGACGTGTCGGGCGCGAACGACCAGACGAGGTCGCTGAGGCTCTCGCCGAGGTCGAGCACGGCCCGCGCGTTGCTGATGGTGGCCTCGATCTTGGCGCGGTTGCGGACGATGCCCTCGTCGGTGAGGAGCCGCTCGACGTCGGCGTCGGCGAACCGTGAGACGAGCGCGGGCACGAAGCCGACGAAGGCCTCGCGGAACGCCTCGCGCTTGCGGAGGATGAGCGACCAGGACAGCCCCGACTGGAAGGCCTCGAGGCTGAGCCGCTCGAACATCGCCCGGTCGCCGCGCAGCTCACGACCCCACTCCTCGTCGTGGTAGCGGCGCAGTCTCGGGTCGTCGCCCCACGGGCAGCGCTCGAGGCCGTCGGGGCCGGTCACCGTCATGCGCCGATCCTGCCAGGCACGAGGAGCTCCTCGCTACGATGCGCCCGCCCTGCCGTCGCCGCTGGAACGGAGATTCCCAGGTCGACCTGGGAATCTCCCGCCAGGCGCGGTTTCCTCAGCGACGCCCGGAAAGCTCTCCGTGCTCCGCTGAGAGAACCGGGTCAGGCGTGTCGACGCTGGCGCGAGGCCTCGTAGAGCACGACCGACGTCGCGTTGGCCGCGTTCAGCGACGACGCCGTCCCCGTGATCGGGATGTGCACCATGACGTCGCAGATCTCGCGCCACGCGGCCGACAGCCCCCGCGTCTCGTTGCCGGTGACGACGACGGTCGGCGCCGTCAGGTCGGCGTCGGCCAGCTCGACCGGTCCGTCCTCGTCGGTGCCGACGACCTGCACCCAGCCGAGACGCGACCGGAGGTCCTCGACCCACGCGAGCACCTCGTAGGGCGAGCCGAGCCGGACGGTGGGCACCGTGAGCGCCGAGCCCGTCGACGCCCGCACGGCCCGCGGCTCGTAGGGGTCGCAGGCGTGGCCGCACACCACGAGCCCGCTGCCGCCGAACGCGTCGACCGACCGCGCGATGCTGCCGACGTTGCCGGGGCTGGTCGGCCGGTCGAGCACGACCGCGAGCAGGTCGGGGCCGGCGGGCAGCCGCGCGAGGTCGTCGGCCGGCTGCGCCACCACCAGCACCACCTCGGGACGGTCCTGCTCCTGCTCGGCCAGCTCGGCGAGGAGCTCGGCCGAGAGCGTGTACTGCTCGGCGCCTCGCCCTACGGCCCGCGCCACCGCCTCGCGGGCCCACTGCGACGGGTCGCGACGGTCGTCGTGCAGCACCGCGACGACCTCGAGCGGCGACTCGAGCGCGACGGACACCGGCCGGACGCCCTGGACGAGCAGCTGACGCAGCTGGGTGCGCTTGCGCCGGTTGGTCAGCATCGCCTCCCACTGCTGGAAGGCGGCGTTGCGCGACGTGACCCGCACGACGTCAGCTGGACGCGACGGCGTCGAAGTGCGCGACGGCCTCGTCGACGTCGTCGGTGAGCAGCAGGAGGTCGAGGTCGGACTCCTTGATCTTCCCGTCGGGGAGCATCGTCTGGCGCAGCCAGTCGACCAGGCCCTGCCAGTAGGCCGTGCCGAACAGCACGATCGGGAAGGTCGTCACCTTGCCCGTCTGGGACAGCGTGAGCGCCTCGAACAGCTCGTCGAGGGTGCCGAAGCCGCCGGGCATGACGACGTAGCCCTGCGAGTACTTCACGAACATCGTCTTGCGGACGAAGAAGTAGCGGAAGTTGATGCCGAGGTCGACCCACTCGTTGAGACCCTGCTCGTGCGGGAGCTCGATGCCCAGGCCGACCGACACGCCGCCGCACTCGCTGGCCCCGCGGTTGGCCGCCTCCATCGCACCGGGGCCGCCGCCGGTGATGACCGCGTACCCGAGCCCGCAGAGCTTCTCGGCCACCTCGCGCGCCTTCTCGTACATCGGGTCGTCGGGCGTGGTGCGCGCGGACCCGAACACGGCGACGGCCGGGCCGAGCTCGGACAGCGCACCGAAGCCCTCGACGAACTCGGACTGGATGCGCAGCACGCGCCAGGGGTCGGTGTGCACCCAGTCGGTCGGGCCGCGCGAGTCGAGCAGGCGCTGGTCGGTGGTGCTGCTGGGGACGTGGCCGCGGCGCAGGTGCACCGGGCCCTTCTGGTAGCTCATGCGGTCAGCCATCTCCTGAGGGCGTCCTCGACGGAACGCAGGTGCGCGACGGGGACGTGTTCGTCCTGCTTGTGGGCGTAGATCGGGTCGCCCGGTCCGTAGTTGACGGCGGGGATCCCGAGCTGCGTGAACTGCGCGACGTCGGTCCAGCCGAACTTCGGGCGCGGCTCGGCACCGAGCGTCTCGACGAACGCGGCCGCGGCGGGCTGGTCGAGACCGGGCAGCGCGCCGGGCGCGGAGTCGGTGACGGTCAGCTCGAAGCCGTCGAAGACCTCGCGCAGGTGCGCCAGCGCCTCGTCCTCGGACCGGTCGGGCGCGAAGCGGTAGTTGACCGTGACGATGGCGAGGTCGGGCACGACGTTGCCGGCCACCCCGCCGCTGATGCCGACGGCGTTGAGCCCGTCGCGGTACTCGAGCCCGTCGATGACGACGCGGCGCGGCTCGTAGTCGCGCAGGCGCACGAGCACCTCGGCGGCGTCGTGGATGGCGTTGTGACCGGTCCACGACCGCGCGGCGTGCGCACGCTCCCCTCGGGTGACGACGTCGACGCGGATCGTGCCCTGGCAGCCCGCCTCCACGGACGCGACGGACGGCTCCATGAGGATCGCGAAGTCGCCGGCGAGCAGCTCCGGACGTTCGCGCGCGAGCCGACCGAGCCCGTTGAACCGCGCGGCGATCTCCTCGGCCTCGTAGAAGACGTAGGTAACGTCGCGTACCGGCTCGGCGACGGTCGCCGCGAGCTGGAGCGCGACGGCGACGCCGCCCTTCATGTCGCAGGTGCCGAGCCCCCAGAGCGTGTCGCCGTCGAGACGCGTCGGGAAGTTGTCGTTCGCGGGGACGGTGTCGAGGTGCCCGGCGATCACCACCCGCTCCGCCCGACCGAGGTCGGTGCGGGCCACCAGCGTGCGCCCGTCGCGCACGACCGTCAGGTGCGGCGCCGCGAGCAGCACCGCCTCCACCGCGTCGGCGATCTCGGCCTCGTCGAGGCTCTCCGACGCGATGTCGCAGAGGTCCGCGGTGAGCTGGACGATGTCGCGGGTCGGGTCGAGCACGGCCATGGCGCCCACTCTAGGGCGCGGTTGCCTGTCCCCCGCGGGTGCGTCGGTGTGGCTTCTCGTCGACCTGCGGCTGCGTCGGGGCGGCTTCGTGCTCGGGTGGGGCTGCGCTGGCGCGGCTTCGACTCGTCCTGCGCTCCGAAAGGGCC
>NZ_LUNH01000012.1:0-58787 GCF_001628525.1 Aeromicrobium sp. REDSEA-S38_B2
GGTCGGGGTCGGTCTTGTACTGCGCGTGCCGTCGGCGGTAGTCCTCGAGCGACACGGTCTCGTGCGGCGGGTCGTGACGTCGCACGTCGGTCCAGTCGGGTCCGTGGGAGTACTTACCCGGCTGGTACTCGTACAGGTAGTCGCCGAGGTGCACGACGGCGTCGAGGTCGTGGTCGAGCAGGTGCCGGTAGGCGGCGAAGTAGCCGGCCTGCCAGTTGGCGCAGCAGACGACGCCGAGCCGCAGCCGCTGCACGTCGTCGTCCTCGGCCGGTGCCGTGCGCGTGCGGCCGCCGACGGTGTCGGGTCCGTGCCGGAAGCGGTACCAGTAGGTCGTCGCGGGCTGCAGGGCGCGGACGTCGAGCTTGACGGTGTGGTCGCGGCGGGCGTCGGTGCGCGCCACGCCGGCAGCGACGACGTCGACGAAGTCCTCGTCGGCGGCGACCTCCCAGTCGACCTCGGTCGGCGCTCCGCGTCCCGACCCCGGACGGGCGTCGGGCGTCGGCGTCACCCGGGTCCAGAGCACCACGCCGTCGGCGACCGGGTCGCCCGACGCCGCGCCGTGCTGGAAGTGACGGTGGCGGCTGGCGGGGGCGGGCGACGGTCGCAGGGTCGCGACGACGGCGCCGGCGCCGACGGTGAAGCCGACGCCGCTCACGACCACGTCGCGGCGGGTCAGGGGTGCTCGGGGCGTCCCGGTCCTCACCCGGCCAGTCAGACAGGGTCGGGGTACGGGACGGCGAGGTCGGGGTGAACGTCGGGAGACGGTCGGGGAACGTTGCGCGGGCCGCTGCGGAAGGTGCGGCGCCCTCTCAGCGTTGGGACCTGCGTGAGGCTCTCCCTGCTCGACCGTTCCCGCACCCGCGCCGGACACCCGGATGCCGAGGGGCTCACGGGCAGCGTCGCGCGTGCCGTCTGGGCGGAGGAGCTCGGCTACGACCGGTTCTGGGTGGCGGAGCACCACGCCGTGCCCGGCATCGCGAGCGGGGCGCCGCCCGTCCTGATGGCCGCGGTGGGTGCGGCGACGTCGCGCATCCGCATCGGGTCCGGCGGCATCATGCTCCCGCACCACCAGCCGATCGTCGTCGCGGAGCAGGTGCGCATGCTCGAGGCGCTGCACCCGGGCCGCGTCGACGTCGGCCTCGGCCGGTCGTCGGGGTTCACCGCGCCCGTGCGCGAGGCGTTGCGGGAGACCCCCGACGCCGCCGACCGGTTCGCCGACGACGTCCGCGAGCTGCGCGACCTGCTGGCTGGTCGCGGTGCGGTGACCGTGCGTCCCGCGGGCGGCCCGGTTCCGGTGTACCTGCTGGCCACGGGACGCGGTGTGACCCTGGCGGCCGAGCTGGGTCTACCGGTCGTCGTCGGCGGGCCGGCGCTGTGGTCCGAGGAGCTGCCGTCGGCGCTCGCCGTGTACCGCCGCGACTTCCGGCCCTCGCCCGACGCCGACGCGCCGCAGGTGCTGGTCTCGCTAGACGTGCTCGTCGCCGACGACACGGCGACCGCCCGCGAGCTCGCGCTCTCGGAGGCGTGGGCGATGGCGCAGTCCCGGCGCACCGGCGTCTTCGAGCCCCTGGAGTCGCCCGCGGCCATCCGCGCGCAGGAGTGGCCCGAGCAGGTGCGCCGCAGGGTCGAGACGTCGCTCGAGCGGGCCGTCGCCGGCGACGCCGGCACGGTCCGCCGGGCCCTCGAGCAGCTGGCTGAGCGCACCGGCGCCGACGAGCTGCTGGCGTCGACGTCGACGTGGGACCGCGACGCCCTGCGCGCTGCGGACGCCGCCCTCCGCGCACTGGTCTGAGGTCGGGCTGAGCCGAGATCACGCCGGGAAGGTCCAGCGCGGTCGCTGCGTTGAGGACTCCATGACCACCATCGGACTCATCGGCAGTGGAAACATCGGCAGCACGGTCGCACGGCTGGCCGTCGACGCGGGCTACGACGTCGTGCTCAGCAACCGGCGCGGACCGGACACGTTGCGCGACCTCGTCGAGCAGCTCGGCCCGCGGGCGCGTGCGGCGACCCCGGCGGAGGCGGCGGAGGCGGCCGACCTCGCCGTCGTGACGGTGCCGCTCAAGGCACTCCCCGACGTCCCCGTCGACCCGCTGCGCGGCAAGGTCGTCATCGACACCAACAACTACTACCCCGAGCGCGACGGTCAGGTGGCACGCCTCGACGACGAGTCGACGACCACCAGCGAGCTCACGCAGGAGCACCTGCCGGAGTCGAAGGTCGTCAAGACGTTCAACAACATCTACTTCGAGCACCTCGCCCGCCTCGCGCGCCCCCACGGCGACCCCGAGCGGTCGGTGCTCGCGATCGCCGGTGACGACGCCGACGCCAAGCAGGTCGTCGCCGAGTTCCTCGACGCGATCGGCTACGGCGCCCACGACGTCGGCCCGCTCGCCGAGGGCTGGCGCTACCAGCGCGACACCGCCGCCTACGCCGGCCTCTACCAGACCCCGGACGCCGACTTCACGCCCGAGTCGGGCCGCCAGGTCACGCCGGAGCTGCTGCAGGAGAAGCTCGACGCGGCGCAGCGCTACCGCGACATGTGACGCTCGACCCGCTCCTGCTCGGTGCGACGCCGCGCTGACCTGGACATGACGAGGCTCCCGGACCGTGTGGTCCGGGAGCCTCGCCAGCCGACAGGGATCTCGAGGTCAGGAGACGCTGCAGGCAGGCAGCCCCAGGACGACGAGGGCGCAGCGGATGCCGGCCTTGTTGTTGGCGTAGTTCGTGTCCAGCGCCGCCGTCCGCGGGTCGGACAGCTCGAAGCTCCACTGGCTGAAGGCCGAGACCTCGACCGTCGACAGAAGGAACGTCCTGCTCTGCCCGGGCAGCAGCGGCTCCTTGAGGTACACGTCGCCGTCGTAGCCCGATCCGAGGACACCGATGGCCCAGTCCTCCTGGATCTGCGGGTCGCCGAACAGGCCGATCCCGACCGCGCGGTTGGAGTGGAACGTGAACTGCGTGCCGGCCGGGACCGTCGTGTTGCCCTGGTTGCGCACGACGAAGCCACGCTGGCCCACACCGGACTGCGCCTTGACGACGATCTCGGGGTGCCGGACCGCCGCCTTCGCCGCGGCCTTCTGGGTCACGGCGCTCTTCGCCGCGGGGGCCTTCGTCTCGGCGGCGTTCGCCACGGAGGCGGTCCCGACGAGGGAGCAGACGACGGCGGCGACCAAGCCCGCCGAGAACGTACGGGAAACGATCATGATGACTCCTACACGAGGTGGACGTACGCGGGCCCGGACGGGCTCACGCGGCAAGCGTCGTCACCACGAGCGCGGCATCCCTGGATCCGGGCGATCTGCGTGCCGCTACGCACGTGATTGCGTACAACGCCGCCTCGCCGCAGGACCTCGGCGGGCGAGACGTCCGTAGGTAGTCGGAGCCGGAAGCACGACACTCCCGGACCCGCTTCCGCAGGTCCGGGAGTGTGGGACGTCCTCGGACGTCGTCGTGGTCGGGCTGACGGTGTGCTGGTTCAGGACATCGGCAAGGCATGTCCCAAGACATAGGCAACACTTCCGGTCACGCTGCTGGGGGGAGGGTCAAACCGCACCTATCTCCTCGCGTCTTGGACACTTCCGGGGCACTCCACTTGCTCGGGGGCACCCGGAAGTGTCCGAAACGGGGGACGACGCGTCATCGACCCAGAACGCGACTACCAGCCCCAGAAACCACAAGCCCCGAACCCACATCCGTAGGTTCGGGGCTTGCCGATGTCCCGAGACATCACACGGTCGGGCTGACAGGATTTGAACCTGCGACCCCCTGACCCCCAGGCGTCCAGACGGCTTCGCCGATCCCGAAATCCGCGTCGTTCCGGACCCCAGGTCATGCAGCGCGTGTCACGACATGCATGGTTTGCATGATTCTGGTCCCCTTTTGGTCCCCCTCGTCACTGCGGCTTGAAGGGCTGATTGACACGTTGTTTCTCGGTCGAAGCGTCTCTTGTGCCAGCCGGATGCTTGACCGAGTCAAGGGCGTCCGAGTGGTCACAAGTCTTGCCTGCATCATCAGTCCTCGACGGGATGAGTACGATCCTTTGGCAGCCGCCAACCTGCCGGAACTCGATCGTCAGCGATGCTCGGGTTGGGCACTGGCAGTTGCCGCTCCTCTATGCGGACCGTGTAGCGGTGCCAGCCGGATGCTGCCTGAAACCTTGCCAGCCGGAGTTGCGTTACACCGAGCGGATCGGACACGTCACGGCTCGCGCGACCACGGAACCAAACGTCCGAGATGCCATGCGGAAGGACAAGATCGTCCACGTCCTCCCCAGTCCCACCTTCGTAGGAGTCGGAAAGACGATAGAAGTAGGAGCCATCCTTATGTTGCCGAGCGAACAAGAACAGATGCCGCTCGTCCGCCGATTGAGCTAAGAGCTTCTCGAAGTTCTGGCATGCCCACTGCGTCGCCAGCGTCTCGGCGCAAACTGATTCAGACGCGTGGGGATCGATCCACTCTCGGTCTGTGGCCGACCCTCCCTCTTCGCTCGCGCCCACTCAGCCAACAAGCGCTCGGCTGGCGGCGACGTGACCTCGACGATGCCCTTGCGTCCTCTGCTATCGGGGTAGATCCAAGAACCGTCTGGCATCTTGTCACCAGCACCCGCGTCCGCCAACGAGATATCGATCCCAAGCACTTGTTCCATCGCCAGGAACGCAATCTCCTCTTCGCGACGAGCCTTCGCCCCGACCGCATTGCTCATAGGTTCAGCGCCCTCTGGCTTCGGAGTTGCCCGGTGTCATTTGGACCACAAGCAGGTGCCTGGTCGGCCTCCTACGTCTGCTCTTCATCTGCTTGGGGCAAATCGTCAACATATGCGTGTATCGTGGCCAGCACGTTCTCGGGCTTGATGTTGAGTTCCACTCGGTCTTCACGAGCCATGAAGTATCCAGGAGCCATACGGCTCAATGCCAAGCACTCTTCACGCAACTCGGCGTCAGTAATCTTTAGCTTCTTAGTGAGGCGGAGCGCGGTTCTGAGTGCCGCGTACTCGACGGTGTGGTCTCGATCATCTTGCTGGAGCTCCCACACTGTCTCCAAGATTTGTTGATGCGGGCTGGACTCCGGCTGAGACAGAGCAATGGCATCGACCCACTTTTCTGCGTCTGCTGGACTTTGACAAGTGGCGAGCAGTTCGCGCATCTTTGCCAGATTCACTCGCTTGATCGGCGCCAGCCTCACCAGCCTCGCCAAGTCCTTCGCCCGCATGAGGGTGATGCCTTTGGTCGGGTTCGCCACCCGATCGGCCTGGATCTCGCGCATGACCGCACCGAGGTCATCTGCACCGGTCTCGAAGTCCGGTCCGACAACGATCGCAAAATCGCATTCCGCTTCATCGCGGTGGCGCGCAATAGTGGATACCTCGACGCCGCTCTTCTTTACTTTTCCGCCGGGCTTCTCTTTGCTCTTGGCCTCTAGGGAGACTCGATACTGAGTCTTTCCATGCTCACCCGCAGGCAGGAACGCTTCCGCAAGCCCGTCCTGCTCGTCCTTCGCTGCTTTCGGGACGGCCTCGAAACCGAGTTGCTGGAATACCTCGACCAGCGCAAGCTCAAGGCCCTTGGCGCTAGTTAGCGATGCCATCAAGCCCTGCGCGACGGTAATTGAGTTGCGCGCGCCCGACGATCGTGCGAGGTGGCGAAGTAGTTCGTCGCGAGAGTCCAGAACGGTCGAAACGGCGGAGTCATCAAGATTTGCGTCGTGAAGCCCTGCTTCAAGAAGAATCTCCGCCATTGCGAAAAGTTCCAGAGGGAGGTTCTTCTTGCGATCGTTGAACTCGTCGGCAAAGTGCGCCACAAAGGGATGCTCAAGGTTGATCGAGAGCTGCCCGCTTGCGCTGTCCAGCATCGCCATTGGAAGCAGCGTGCCGAGGTCTTCATACACGACATCGCCGATGAGACCGCCGCCATCAGTGATACGGCTTTCGAGAAAAGCGATCAACTCTGCGGCGGTCGGGAACTTCTTCTTGTCGATCGGTACGAGATGTCGGGAGTGAATCTTCTCCTCATACGAGTCCACGACCATTCGCAGGATCGGTCGTTCCGTGAGGCTCGCAGGGCTGTCAGCGAAGCGCTGTGATGCCCGCCTTTCGCGAGCGGTCTCGGTTTCGTGTGCGTCCAGTTTCGTTCGTGCAAGGTTGAAGAGACCACGAAGGAGTTCTCGGGCGCGCTCGACCACGGGGCTCGCGAGCAGAGTCTCGCGGCTGGATCGGAGCTCGGCGTCGAGACGATCGATGTTGATAACCAGGCGGAACCGCGAGAAGGTGCCGTGGCGAAGGCTGTTTCGGTCGATTCCGAACCCTGAGTCGTCGGGGTTGATGAGTCGGCCATGGACGTAGACGAAGAAGCCGTTGCTTCTCCCAACTGCTTCAGATTTTCCCGCATCGATGGGATCTTCGTAGAGCTCAAGGTACCCACTAACAGGGCCCAGACTCTTGTCGACTAGGAGAAAGTGCTGGTACTCGGCTTCAGGAATCTTCTCGTCCGTGTCCGCGTCTAGCTCCTCTGGAGCAGGACTCGGGATGGTGAGAATATCTTTGCCGAGAACCCACGTCCCGACCTGCTTCGCGGATGCTTTCGAGGCGACGACTTCGTTGCCGTTCAGATACAGGGAGAAGTCATCGCGTAATGGCATGGCGGTAGATAGAACCCATCGAAGCCTGCCTGCGGAGAGTTCGATCGCCATCGGTTTGAGTTCGGTGATGATCGCCACGGTCCAGGAGTCCTCGGCCTCGTCTCCAAAGAGAGTCAGGTTCTCGCGGCCGGTGTCGTCAGACAGCCAGGGACGAACGGCTCCGTGCGCTTCCTCCTCGGTGAGTTCGCGAAGCGGAAGCTGGACTGGTGGCGTCGCGGTGCGCTCAGACTCGTCAGTGCGTTCGTTCGCCGGTGGAGGCGTTGGAATCGCCTTGAAATCCATGGTTGTCGAGAAGAATTTCCCGTCCGCCTTCGTGATGTGTGTCAGGCGGGTGCCCAGGACGTAAGCTGCGAGCTTGCCGATGCCGAACTTCCCGATGGTACGGCGACCACGGGCGGTTGTGCGGTTGCTGGCCTTGACGGAGTCGCCGACGATCCAGTGGACCTTGAGCCCGGTTGCATCCATCCCAGTTCCGTTGTCAAGGATGGCGATAGACGCGTCGCTCGCAGCTCGGTCAGGTGACATGACGGTATGTACGCACGTCGCATCGGCGTCAAAAGCGTTTGAGACCAGCTCTTCAATCGCCTTGTTGGGGCTGCTATAGAGACCTTCGGAGAATAGGCCGATGATCTGGAAACTGATTTCGACATTGATGTGGTCTGTGACAGTGCCCGACTCGAAGAATGTGGTCATGGCTTCTTCACGGTCAGTACGACCTCGGTCCGCATCCGCTTCGCCATCGACGATTCGAGGTTCGCAGTCCGAACCGGGAGGTACCGCCTATTCTCCGGCAGCTCGCGCTCAGTTCGAGCCGCGACAAGGAAACCAGAATGCTCATACGCCTTTCGGACGAGCACATCGTTCTGGATATAGTTTCCACGCAGTGTGGAGTTGCCGATTACCGTAACAACCTCAGAGCCGGTCTTGCAGACACGGTTAAGCTCGCGCGAGAAAAGTGCGAGATCGTGCGCGTAGCGCGTGATCGTAGCCATGGGAAGTTGATCCGGCGCGTCCACCGAGTCCTTTATGTACTGCACCATATCTGTGACCTGCTTTAGAGCGTCGCCGTCGAGCGCGCGTTCTGCCCCGATGCTGTTCGAACGAATCTTCCGCAGTTCAGGGATCGTGTGTCCGAACCAGATCAGCGACATCTTATGGCCGCGTAGATAGTCGATCGCATTTAGGTATGGCGGTGAAGTGATAATCAAGTCAACCGATGAATTACGCAAATCGAGCGCGCGCGCATCTCCCCTACGAACCTCAACCTGTCCAAGGATGGATCGCTCATCGAGCAGCTTCTTGAGGCTTGCAACAGACCCCTCGAACCCGCGATAGACGTCGTAACTAGATTCGGTAGCCACACGGTGTGGTCTGCTGTGCGATGTGTCGGCCGCCAGCGAGGCCTTGGGCGCCTTCGTGACGATGATCCGACTCAACGCCACTTGAAGAGCCTGACGAACGGCATCATCGCCGATCCCGTCCAGCTCCCGTGCGAGGCGGTTGAGTTGAGTGCGCTGAGGTGCCGCAAACCAGTACTCGGCGAACTTCTGAGTCTCTGGGTCGTCCCATCGGGGTGAGTCCACGCTGGATGCTCGCGCAAGTGCGCAGATGCGCTCAGCTTCGGCGACGACTTCCTCGGTGTCAACGGCCTGGGTGGCAACGGAGCTCATGAGGACTGCGAGAGGGTCGACATCGAACCCGCGTGCGGCGTGGCCTCTGTCTGCCGCTGCGGCGAGGACCGTCCCTGACCCGCACATCGGGTCGAGTACCACTAGCTCCGACTCGTCTGCAGTGGAGTCCAGGTGGTCGATGGCGATGTCCGGCGCCATCCTGGCGGGGAACGGGTGGATCGTCCTTGCACCCATCAGCACTCCTTCGACTCGTACGTTCCGGCACGAGCAGGCGTGCTCCTAGAGGCCGTTCACCTTCTCATCATCCCAGGGGCGCGGGAGTCAGGTCAAAGAAGCCTGCCGGCGTGTCCGAGCGTATCGGCAGCCTCCGACACGCTCCTGGCGCCTGCGCCGCACGAGCTGGATCAGACTGACGGGGCCGATCCAGATGAACTTGAAGGCGTTCCAGACGAACACCAGGACCAGCAGGTGGAGCCAGCCGGGGCCGCCGTCGTTGATGATCGTGGTGCAGATCGCCGCGGCGTAGAGGTAGACCCCGGCGAGCAGCATCGCGGGGATGCCCCACTTGAGGCCGCGTCTGGTGCGGATGGCGTTGAGCAGCAGGTTGGTGGGTGCGTATCGGAGTACGCCATAGCCTCGTGCGCTGAGCGCCACGGACGTGCGGAGCATTGCGGGTCTCTCTTCCTCGTCATAGCGCGACGGGTGTCCGTCGTGGAGGCGGCTATGAACCGAGTGCCCGCGAGGGGCCGTCCCGAAGGACCCGCGTAGTTTGCTGAACCTGCCTCGCTACCGAGTTTACGACTGACTCGTGACAGAGGGAACCCCCGGCGGCAGGCAGGCGTGTACCTCGTCGGTGACCTTGGAGCGGAAGGGACACCGATCATGGCGACGTTGGCGGAGCAGGTGCAGGGTGAGCGGATGGCGCGGATCGCGCTGTCGATGATCGCCGAACCGAACGACCCGACCACCGGGTACGTCCTCACCCGCCACGGCGGGGTCGAGACGCTGCGGCTGATCGAGTCCGACGACGAAGTGCCCGGCCTGGCCCGCGCCGACACACTGATGTGGCGCCAACGGCTGACGGCACATTTCACGTCCGGCCTGCTGGATCAGGTAGCTCAGGCGGAGCGGCACGGGCTCAGCACGCTCGTCCCGGCAGACAGGGAATGGCCCGCCGGCCTGAACGACTTGGGCGACCGTGCGCCGTACCTGCTGTGGACGCGCGGCGCGGTCTCGTTCTTGACGACGGCGTTGAGTGATCGGGCCACGATCACGGGCGCGCGCGCCGCAACCTACTATGGCGAGCATGTCGCGGGTGAACTGGCGATGGGTCTGGCCGATGAAGAACGAGTCGTGGTCTCGGGTGGCGCCTATGGGATCGAAGGGGCCGCGCACAAGAGCGTGCTCGCCGCGAGCGGACACACGATCGCCGTCCTGGCCGGCGGGTTGGACCGCCCCTACCCGGCCGGGCACAGCGAGTTGTTGAACCGGATCGGGGAGGTCGGGCTGTTGGTCAGCGAGCTGCCCCCCGGAGCGACGCCGACCAGGCACAGGTTCCTGGCCCGCAACCGTCTGATGGCGGCGCTCTCGGGTGCGACTGTCATCCCCGAAGCCGGTCCCCGGTCCGGCTCGATGACCACCGTTCTCGCCGGACACGAACTCGGCCGAGGCGTCGGCGCGGTGCCCGGCCCCGTGACCAGCGTCACGAGCGCGGGACCGAACGAACTCATCAAGCAGGGCCTCGCCTCACTCGTCACTCAGTCAAGCGACGTGATCGACCTACTCGACGCCGACAGGACCCAGGACCGGACTGTGACGCGGCCCGAGGTCGGACGCGCGCTCGGGCATCGGCGCCCGTCGCCGGGCACGCCGGGGCGCTCTCTCTGACGGCCGCCCCGCTGGTGGGGCTTCACAAGCTCGGTGCGGGGCGTGATGCGGTCGCTGGCCGCACCGGATCAGCCGGCGCGCCCTCGTGAGCGATCGCCTGGGCACGGTTGAGGGCGGCGCGGGCGCGGATGGCGTCGATCTTCTGACTGGTGCTCTCCGGCGGTGGGCCGAGCGGGGTCCGGTCGTCGGTGATGCCGTAGCGGTCGCGGTAGGCCGCGACTGTGCGAGCAGCGCGCCACCATGCCGCCTGTTGCTTCTTGTCCTTCGGCACCGTGCCGAGCTTCGCTACCCACGGCTCCTTATCGCTGAGGGCACCGCGGAGCACGCCGTCGGCGCGGGCCTCGATCAGCTCGTGGCGCTCGTCCAGGGCTTGCCGCATGTCCTCGGTCATCTGCCCGCCAGCGTGCGGGATCAATCCGACGATCAGCCTTGGGGACTTGCGAGTGCGGCCTGAGCCAGCGGGCCGGGCGGTGGCGCGCGCGACGCGGGCGTGCAGGACGGAGGCGATGTTGTCGGCATCGTTCAGGCTCCGCGCGGTGAACAGCCGCGGGAGCAGCGCGTCGAGGTCGTGGTGGTTGGCCTCGGCGTGGCGCAGCTCGGCCGACAGCGCGCCGTAGGCGTCGGAGCCGAGCACGTCTTCGATCTGCTCGACGGTGAGCCCGGACGCGGCGAGCAAGGTCGCCCAGCGGTCGTGCTGTGCGGCTTGCGCGATGGTGTCGTACTCGGCCGCGAGTTGGGCGATCGAGCCCCAGCGGTCTTGCTCGGCGGTGATCGTCTCGTGCGCGGACAGCTCGGCGCCGATGTGCTGCAACACGCCGTAGAGGATCGAACGGGCGGTGACGTTCGGGTTGTCGCCGGGATGCGGCACCGCGTATTCGGCGTCTTCCCGGTCGACGGCGACATAGGCGTGGTTGCTGTGGGCGCCGCGGGTCATGGAGACGTAGAAGTTCTCCCGCGTGGTGGTGGCGGTGACGACCGCGTGCGCGGTGTCGGTGGTGACGCCCTGGGCGCGGTGCGCGGTGATCGCGTAGCCGAGGTCCAGATGCTCGGCCACATAGTTGGCCGGCAGGACGATCCCGCCGCCGAACCTGCGCCCGGCTGGGCGGATGCTGACCGACCCGTCCTCGCGAACCCCGGTGACGGTCCAGCGGGAGCCGTTGCGGACCCAGGTTCGGCCGTTGCGGAGCCGCCGGTCGTTCTCGCGCGTGATAACCAGATCGCCCTCGGAGACTGCGGTGCCGTCGCGCAGCGGCAGTTCGCGGGTGGGGTTCACGGTGCCGTCGATGATCCGATCCGCCCGCGCCCTGGTGTTCAGTTCGGTGACGGTAGCGTGGGTCTCGGTGACCAGGATCGACGCGCGCCCGGCGGCAAGATCGGCCCGCCACGCGGTGTAGGCGGCGTGGATCATCGCTTCCTCGTCGCCGCCGGTGATCCGGCCCTGCTCGATCAGAGTGTCGATCGCCTCGGTGCGGCCGTGGCGGAGCTGGAGTGAAGTGGTCTTCTCCCACTCGTTGGTGAAGCGGTGCAGATCGGTCAGCTCGGGGGCGTCGTCGCGGGCGTGCACGAGCATGGCGAAGCTGCCGCCGGCGCCGGGTGATTGGAGCTGGCCCCAGTCGCCGACCAGGAGGACTTTCGCGCCGGCCTTCTCGGCTTCATGGGTGAGCCGATCCAGCGACATAGTTCCGGCCAGGCTCGCCTCGTCGATGATGACGAGCTGCCCGGCCGTGAACGTGGTCCCGTTCATGATGTGGTTCTGCCACCACTTCGCCGTGTTCTCGGTGGCGATGCCGAGGTCATCGGCGAGGACCTGCGCGGCGACCGCTGAGGGGGCGAGCCCGATCACCGAGCCGGCGTCATGTTCCTTCTCCCATGCCCGCCGGAGCCCGTTCATCGCTGTCGTCTTCCCGGCCCCGGCCGGGCCGACCAGCACGTCCACGACGCGACCGGAGACCGCGATCGCAGCAAGGGCCGCGGCCTGATCCTCGCCGAGCACCCGGCCGCGTGCGTCGGGTTTGCGGGCGATCCTCTCGACCGTCTCCAGTGGCACCACCGGGCCGGAGGTGTCAGCGGCGCGTGTCAGGAGTCGGTCTTCGGCGGCCAGCAGGGCTTCGGATGAGAACCGGGTCGAGGCGTGCGGGTGGAACCCGGAGGTGCCGTCCGCGCGGCGGAACTGCAACGGGCTCGACGCCAGCTCCGGCGGCGTCAGCCGCAGCGAAGCGTGCTCGGCGGCATCGACCACGAGCCCGGTGATCGCCTCCCGGTCCTGGATGCTGGCGAACCGCCACCCCATCAACTGCCGAGATGCTTCGGCGTGCAGGTTCCAGCGGGTCCAGGTCGAACGCTTCTCACCGACCATCTCCATCACGGTCTGCCCGAGCTCGCGCACTACATCCAGCGGCACATCGTCGGCGCGCAGCACCCGTCGTGGCGCCTGCGCGTTGGCCGTGGTGAGCGTGCGCGCCCAGCCGTTCGCGTCGCGTCGCAGCACTCGGCTGGCGCGCTGGCGCCACTCGCTAGTGAGGTCGGCCAGGGACCGGACCTGCTTCTCTGGCCTCGTGGCGAGCGTCGCCTGCGCCCGGAGTTTCAGCACCGTTCGGGCGGAGGGCTGCCTGCCGTGCTTGGCGACGTACCCGGCGATGAGGCGGTCCTTCTCGGCCTCGATGTGCCGGGAGCGGGTGGAGAACTCGGTCACCAGATCGTCGGGCACGCCCTCGATTTCCCAGGCCGGGTTTCGGTCCCTGCCACGTTCGCGCGCTACCCACTCGACGCCGAGGACGCGGGAGAGCTGATCGGCCAGAGCAGCGTTGTAGAGCTCGGAGACCGCGACGACCACCGCGTGCATGGGCCGGCCCGCGAGGGTCCGCCAGCGGCCGTCCTGCACGGTCAGAACCTTGTTGCTGATGACGACGTGGGTGTGCAACTGCGGGTCACCGGCGCGGCTGTCGTAGTGATTGAACGCCGCCGCCACGACACCGGCGACATCGACGTGCGCAACCGCGCCATCCGGGCCGGTTGCACCGACGCGGGTTGCGGCAACCTCGCGTTCGAGGAACGCAACCAGCTCTGCAACCGCCGCATGATGCGCGTCTGCGATCAGGGCTTGGGTGCCGGCGTCTGCAACCGCCCAGATCGTGGAGACTGACTTCGGCACGCTGAACGTGAAGTCGTAACCGGCTACCGCGCGGCGGGTGCGGCGCTCGGCTTCCGCCGCCTCGATCGCGGCCACTTCCTGCGCTCGAGTGGCCGGCCCCAGCTCGGGGTCGAGGGCGTCGACGCGCTGCTTGATCCGTTCTCCGATTGACGCGAACTGCTGGTAGGCGCGGCCCAGCGGATCGCCCGTGATCGGGTCATGGCCCATCCCGATCAACAGCGCTAGCTGGGCTTCTGAGACCTGGGCTCCTTCGACCAGCTCGCCGTGCCCGAGCCGACCCAGCCCCGAGCCCATCCAGAAGCCCGGCGGTGTCCCCGCCTCCGCGTAGTAGCGAGTCAACGGCGTGCTCAGGCTCCGGTCGCCATCGCCCGCGGCGATGGACTTCAACAGGTACTTGTACCCATCGCCCGCGCTCATCACGCGCATCGAAACCGTCACCTGGGCTGCTCCTTCCGCCGTCGTTCGGAGGGCAGGTGAGCCCGCGAGTCCGGTCGCATCCGATGCGACTCGGGACGGCTCGCGCCTCGTCTGAAAGACGTGTGGTGGCTCGGGTGGCGCGCGGGAGGGATCCGGCGCGTTTGGCAGATCGGCACGGACATGACGGTGCGTCTCGACGTGCGCGGAACGGCGGGCCGAAGCGTCCGCGATGGATCGGACGGCTGAGCGCCTGGCTGCTGACCAGCCCGGCAGCGACTTCCTGTGCGGAATCCGACCGGGGAGCACCCGTCAGCCGGAGTCCTCATGCTCGACCCCAACGACCCCGAACGCCCGATCAGAGTCGGCTCACTGTTCAGCGGCTATGGCGGGCTCGACCTCGCCGTCGAGTACGCCTTAGGTGCCGAGACGGTCTGGTTCTCGGAAAACAATGAACACGTCTCGCGCATCTTCGCTCACCACTGGGCCGACGTCCCGAACCTGGGCGACATCACCACGATCAACTGGAACGAGATCCCTCCCGTTGATGTGCTGTGCGGAGGATTCCCCTGTCAGGACGTGTCCACAGTAGGTAAGCGGTCCGGCCTCGCACCCGGCACCCGCTCCGGGCTCTGGTCGCACATGGCCGAAGCGATCGACGCGCTGCAACCCCAGCTCGTCGTCATCGAGAACGTCCGCGGGCTGCTGTCCTCACCCGCCGTCCGCGCATCCCTGGAAGGAAACCCCGATGCGCAACGCAACCCCGACCACGCAACCCCCGGCGCTGCAACCCTTCGCGACCTGGAACCCGACCCGTGGGGTCTGGGAGACCTCGCAACTCGACCTCTCCGGGCAGCCGGCGCCGTACTCGGCGATCTGGCCGACCTGCGGTATGACACGCAATGGATCGGCCTATCAGCGTCCCTTGTCGGCGCTCCTCACCCGAGACTCCGCCTCTTCATCGTTGCTCATCGCCAAGACGTTGTTCAGAACCCCACTCGCGACGGACTCGACTCGAGGCGGGGAGTTGCTAGACCGGGTACGAGCGAGGCGAGGGTCGATCGGGGCTCTCCCATCAGATCATCGACCTCACACTCAACGGACCGGCTGGCTCGCAGAACAAGAGCAACGAACCAGAGACTCTGTGGTCCCTGATCGAGGACATCTTCACCGCTGGGGACACTACGCCCGCGCCATTGCCCGATGGGAACACATAACCGGACGCCCCGCCCAGACCCCGCGATCCTGAGCGACGACGCGGGACCTCGGCCGGCGCCGGACTTCGTGGAATGGCTGATGGGCCTCCCGCCGGGGTGGGTCACAGATCCGAACCTCGCGCTCAGTTACACACAGCAGCTCGCCGCGCTCGGCAACGTGTCCTGCCAGCACAAGCCGCTGCCGCACTACGTAACCTTCTCCACGATGCCCGTTAGCCGGTGAAAGGGTTCAGCGCGGTCGCAAATGTTCAGGTGGCAAGGTATCGGTCCATGTAATCGGAGGCTATGGCACGGGCCTGCTGCACAGTGATGGCATTGGTTGAGATCAAGCTGCCCAAGCCGTGGGAGAGGGCCATGACTTCGTAGGCGTGCGCTATGGCCGCGGGATCCGGTTCGTCGATGTGCGACGCAAGGCTGGACGCGAGCCGTTCCAGATGTCCTCGGTAGATGGCGCCCATGCCGTCCGGGTCGGAGGCCGATAGCTGCTCCAACGAGACTCCGAGGCGGTGGAAGGCCCGGCTTTGTTCGTCGTGTGGTAGTGCCGCGTCGAAGAATGCCCGCAGAGGAGCGTCCTGTGTCCCGGACGCGGAATCCAATGCCTGTTGCCAATGTTGCACGCTGCGTTCGGACATGGCTTGCAGGACAGCCGTGAGTAGCTCGTTCTTTGACTTGCCGTAGTACTGCACCAGCCGCAGTGAGACGCCAGCTTCAACGGCCACGTTCCGCATCGACACGGCTTCGACTCCGCCGCGTGACAACAGCCTCTCGGCGGCTTCGATGATTGTCGTGCGTCGATCCAGATCGTCCATGGCGGCACACCCTCTCTCGTTTGATACAGTTGTATCATGATACGCATGTACCAACGAGGGGTGACGACACCAAGGCTCGTGCTGTGGGTGAGTTGCGTCGCTCAGCTGATGGTGGTCCTGGATGCGTCCGTGATGAACGTCGCGGTGCCATCGGTACGCGAGGATCTAGCGCTCTCGGCGGTTGGTACGTCGTGGATCGTGCTTGCATACACGCTCGGCTTCGCTGGGCTGATCCTTGCAGGCGCTCGACTTGCCGACGTTTTCGGCGCTACGCGGACGGTGTTGGGGGGCGTGCTCGTGTTCACGATCGCGAGCGTGGTGGGCGGCCTGGCGGTGGGAGGCGGGATGCTCATCGCAGCGCGCGCGGTTCAAGGAGTGGCAGCCGCGGTGTTGTCACCCGCAACGTTCTCCTTGCTGACGATCTGGTTTCCCGAAGGACGACCCCGAGTCCGTGCCGTCGCGATCTGGACAGGTGCGAGTCTGGCCGGTGGGGGCCTCGGGAACATCGTCAGCGGAGTCCTGACCGAGTATGTGTCCTGGCGTGCCGTGCTTCTCATCAATCTCCCGATCGGAGCGGCGGTCGCCGCTGCCGCGTATGTACTCACACGTGCAAAGCGGGAGGTCGTGCGGGGCCGCGTCGGTGTGCTGGGCTCGGTGCTGGTCACGGGCGCGTTTACCGCCGCGGCTTACGCGGCTTCAAGTGCCGGTGACGAGAACCTAGCCAACACCACGCCAGTGGCCGCCTGTGTCAGTGGCGTCTTGTTCGTGGCACTCGTCGTACAGCAACGGATGACGCGTGTGCCGCTGGTGCCACCACGACTATGGCGCAACCGAGCAGTGATCACGGGCAACGCAGCCACACTCCTCGCAGGCGCCTGCTTCCAAGTCGCAGTGTGGTACTTCCTGACCTTCCTCATGCAGCAGGGCATGGGGTACCCAGCAGCAGCCACCGGGCTTGGCTTCTTACCGCTGACCGGAGTGATGCTCGTGGTGAGTACATGGGTCGCTCCCCGGCTCCTCGACCGGTACCCGATCCGGGTCCTCGTAGCGACAGGCTCAGTGATCGCAGCACTCGGGTTCCTGGCCCAGTGGCTGATACCTGTTGCCAACTACCCGGTGACGGTATTGCTGCCGTCGATCATCATCGGACTCGGTGGCGGTCTGCTCAACACACCACTAGCGACCGCCGTCACCCAAGGCATCGACAACCGCGACGCCGGCGCAGCGTCCGGGCTCATGAACACCGCCAAACAGTTTGGTGGAGCCATCGGTCTGGCAATGCTCGCCACATTCACGCCGATCTCGGAGTATCAAAGCCCGTTCGCAATCATGGCCGTGCTGATCGTCGCCGCTGGCCTTGCTGGTCTCCTCATTCCCAGAGTCACGGTCGAAAGTGTCTCTCGCTCCGGCGAGTGATCATGTCCGGACCCAATGAATGGTGAGCGCGACACCGCGCATCTGCCCGATGTCCGGTGGTGGCACCTCACTCGCGGCGAACGGCGTGGATTTCAGCCCGATCCGGGCGTTCACAAGAACGGCGTACCGGCCCGCTGACCCGGTTGCGTTCGACTGGATCAAACTCGCTTTCGTTCGTGACGGTTCAGCAATACTCCTGAGCGAGTTCGGTAAGCGACCGGTCCGATTTGGTGATGCCGTCTTGCTCAGCGCAAATGTGCTCTGCGGGATTGAGCCGGAGGGTCACATCACGGCCACGGTTGTCTATGCCGACGCGGACTATGTGGTCGATCAGGTGTTCTGGCAGCACGCGAGTGTGTTGCGTGATCGACTCGACGCGGCGGAGTTCGCGTCAACGATCTACACCGAGCCAGCGCAGATCCTCCGACTTGGCGAGGACCGGGCCGGCATGCTCATGCCGTGGCTGGACGAGCTGGTTGCGTTGAGCGCCGAGAGCCGACCCGTGGAAACCTTCTACCGGATGCAAGCCCTATGGTTCAGCGTCGCCCATGTCATCGCGCCGTTCATCAAGACCTCTCAGGTCCGCACAAGCTCGACACAGCGCGCTACGGCATGGCCAACCTCACCTCGGATTCGACGGTTCAGTCCCCTTCGCGCCGAAGCGCGCAAGGCTGCTGACCTGCTCCACGCCGCACCCGAACGTCGGTGGTCCGTGACCGACCTTGCCAACGAAGTCCATCTGTCCAAATCACAGGTCGGACGCTTGTTCGTGGAAGCCTTCGGCAAGTCGCCCATCGCGTATCTGACAATGCTGCGCACCGAACGCATGGCGGCGCTCCTACGCACGTCAGATGCGCCGATTACGGTGATCGCTCAGGAGGTGGGTTGGAGCGATCCTGACTTCGCCGCCCGCCAGTTCCGCCGTAGCGTGGGTGTCACCCCGAGCAACTACAGGGCGCTGAGCCGCGTACGGACGCAAGCGACCGGGTGAAACGCGCATCCGCCCCGACGAAAACCGCAGGATCGGCATGAGAACCGTCCGCGCTGCGCTCTGAACCGGTAGTCCGGTAGAGACTCGTCGGGTTCATCGCGGAGCCTGACGGTCCGAAGCATCGTTCCGTCGTCCGTCTCGTCTTCCTGATCCTCCCGGCGTACCTCGCGGTCGCACGGTTGCTCCCTCTCGGAGTGGCCCTGGCGGAGGGAGGTCAGACGATGGCTGCGAACGAGGACAAGCAGGCGGCGCGGCAAGCGACGCTCGACGCGCTGGAAGAACGCATCGTGCGCTCGGTCGAGGAACTCGTGTCGGGCGATGACTGGCGGCAGGCGATCGAGTTCGCCGCGAGGTTCCGCACCCGCTCGTTCAACAACACGCTGCTGATCTGGGCGCAGCATCTTGAAGCCTACGAACAGGGCCGGGTGCCGACACCGACGCCAACGTGGGTTGCCGGGTACAACGACTGGCGGAAGATGGGCCGCTGGCCGGAGAAGGACGGCGGCTATCGGATTCGCGGTCCGGTCAAGGCGAGGTTCGCATCGGCGACCCCGCGCGATCCAGCGTCGTGGCGCCGGCTCGGGAAGTGGGAGAAGCCGCGGCCGGGCGAGGTCGTGCGCAGGCGGATCGTCAGCGTCGTGCCGGCCTATGTGTGGGACGTGTCGAGGACGCACGGAGACCCGCTTCCCGAGCTGCCGCGTCCGAGGCTGCTGGAAGGCGAAGCCCCCGCTGGGCTGTGGGAGGGCCTGACCGGGCAGGCGGAGTCGCTGGGGTTCGAGGTGCTGCGGATGCCGCGCGACCGCATCGAGCGGGGCGCGAATGGCTGCACGGATTTCGAGACCCGTCAGGTGATGGTCTGCGCGGACATGGACCCGGCCGCGCAGGTCAAGACCCTCGCGCACGAGTTGGCGCACGTCCGGCTGGATGGCCCGAACCAGCAAGAGGACGCCCGCGAGCATCGAGGAATCAGCGAGGTACGCGCCGAGTCGGTCGCGCTGATGATCGCCGCCGCGCACGGCATGGACACCAGCGACTACACGATCCCGTATGTCGCCGGATGGGCGGCCAACGTCGATGGGAAGGACCCCGTGGCGGTCGTGCGAGCTACGGGCGAGCAGGTGCGCAGCACCGCATTCGACGTTCTTGACAAGCTCGACACGCCGCAGCTCGGGAACGGCAACCCATTGTCCCTGCGTGTCGGTGGCCCGGAGCGCACGTCGCAGTCTCAGGAAACGCCAGAGCAGGCCGCGCGCCGGGTCGAGCCGCTGCCGGAACGGGAGACACCGGCGGCCTCAGTCGGCTCGGGACGGGGCCTGTGATGGTCGCCCCCGCCACGGCTGCCGCCGTGTTCGGTCAGCTCGACGGGACGCCGCTGCCGGTCGCGGCGCGTGAGCTGGCGCGCGCCGGAGTGCCGGTGTTCCCTTGCGCGCCGGCCGGGAAGCGGCCGATCCCGGAGCGCGGGTTCCACGAAGCCAACGTCGACCTGGACCGGGTTGAGGGGTGGTGGCGGTCGCGGCCGACCGCGAACATCGGCATCCCGACCGGCGCCGTCTCGGGGCTGGTCGTGATCGACGTGGATGTGCACGGCGTCAACGGGTATGCCGCCTATGCGCGGGCGGCGCGGGCCGGGCTGATCCCCGAGCCGTTGGCGGTCGTGCGCACACCCACCGGCGGCCAGCACGCCTACTTCCCAGCCGACCCGCACCAGACGCAACGATCCTGGCAGGCCGGGAAGGTCGGCATCGACTGTCGCGGGGACGGCGGCTACATCATCGCTCCGCCCTCGCTGCTGCGGCTCGACGGCGTGCGCACCCCGTACCGGATCGAGCAGGTCGCGGCCGGTGCGGCCCGGCCGATAGATGCGGGCCGGTTGCGGGACTTCCTCGATCCTCGGCCCGCGCCCCGGCCGCGCCTCGGCGGGCCGGTGCGGCGGGAGGACGCGGAGCGGCTGGCAACGTGGCTGGGCCGGCAGGCCACCGACCGCAACCTCAAACTTTTCTGGGCCTCGTGCCGGTTAGCCGAGGGCGGGGTGCCGCTCACGGATGCCCTGGACGCGATGGTGACGGCCGCGCAGTCGGACTTCGGGGAGCGGGAAATCACCCGCACCGTCTACAGCGCCTATCGCAGCGTCGGCGCCGGAGCCCGGCGGGACCGTCCCGCCGCATCGGCTTCGGGCGAGTTCGCTCGCGTGAACGTGCAGCAGCGGGCGCCCGCCACGCGGGGGCTGTCGTGAAGGAGCTACGCGGCCGCCGGTGGGCGGTCATCACCTCGGTCGCCGGGACCGTGTTCATCGCTGCCGGCGCGTTCTGGTTGTCGTTCACGTCACTGGCCGACCTTGCCCGCCGCTCCGGGATCGGGGCCGGGCAGGCGTGGGCGTGGCCGCTGATCGTCGACGGCGTGATCGTGGTCTCCACGGTCGCCGTCGTCGCCCTCGCCGGGGAGCGAGCGGCGTGGTATCCGTGGGCGTTGCTGGTCGGCGGTGCCGCGGTGTCGGTGACGGCGAACAGCTTGCACGCGGTGGTCGCGGCCGACGCCGACGTGCCCGGCCCGCTCGCGGCCGCGGTCGCTGCCGTGCCACCGGTCGTACTGCTGGCGATCACTCATCTGACCGTCGTGCTGACCCGCGCCACCGCACGCCCCGCTACCGCGCTCGAGGTGCCGCCGGCGGTCGAGCCGATCACCGCCCCGCCACAGAGCGAGACGGCACCTCTCGACCCGCCACCTACGGCGGCAGGCGTCACCGCTGCGGACTCGGACGGCGGGCCGGATCGACGGGCGCTCGCGGCAGAGCTGCGAGAGCAGGACTGGTCGAACAAGGCCATCGCCCGGCACCTGGGCGTGCATCCCTCGACGGTGGGCCGCTGGCTGCCTCGTGCCCACCAGTCCGATGAGGCGGACCCCTCCGAGTCGCAGCCCGAGATGGAAGGAGCCCTGCCATGAACGACGAGGACCGGATGCAGGAGCAGCATCGCTCCGAGCCCGAGCCGCCGCCCCATGAGCGGAACGACCCGGACCCGGCCGAGACCACCGAAGCAGCGGGGACGCCGGATGCGGTCAAGGACGCCGAGTCCCGCAAGGGCGCGAAGGAGAAGCTGGCGCGGGTACGGGGCCGGGGCGTGGATTGGGTGCGCCCGACCGACCTGATCGCCCAAGGCGGCGGCCGGCTGTCCCGCCGGGGCATCGACCGGACCGCCGATATGAACCGGCATGTCCGCGCCCCGATTGAGAAGGGCGCACGCTGGGTCGCCGAACGAGCCAAGCGTCTGCCGCCTCTGAGCGCGTTCGGCCGTCGCGGCGGCACCGAGCAGGGACCACGCCGCTCCGGGGTCGGGATGAGGTAGCCGGGTGGTGATGAGTCATGGGCGCCCACTCCGTCAAGGCGAGACCCGCAGTCGTCTGCGGGTGCACCTCTCCGTCGGGAGGTGCCCAAACCATGACCAACGACACCAGCACCATGAGCGAGACCAGCGGCCAGCCGGCTGAGAACTACCGCACCAGCGAGGGCCTGCGCGCCCTGCTGAAACGGCTCCACACCGCCGGCCGCGGCGCCTGGGAGCACGACCCGGCAGCGGCAGAGCTGATGGCGTTCGCGGCCGACAAGTACGCCGCGCTGGCGCACAAGCACCGGCTCGATCCGTGGGAGGCCGCGTCGGCGGCGTTCGACGTGATGCGCACCAAAGCCGCCCGCACCGCCGATGACCCGTGGGCGGTCATCACGCACGCGGTGAGGATCACCTGCATCGCCGAGGAACGCGGCCAAGGGCTGCTGTGCTCGACCCACCAGGCACGCCGGCCCCGCTACTCGATCTTCCACGACCCCGAACGACTCTCCGACCGCGAGAACGTCCTGAGCGACTATCACCCCGCGTTCCAGATCAAGGACGCCCACGACCGCGACGACACCCCGCAGCAGACACCGGCCGAGCCGGCGGCAACGACGGCGGCGTCGGCGGTCGAGGACGCGATCACGCTGCTGATGCTGCTGGACTGGCCCGAGGGCACGGCACGCTCGGCGGTGGAGCACGTCTGCGTCGCGCTGACCCGCGTCGGGAACCGGCACACCGCCTACGAGACGCTGCGACGCGACAAGCACGCCAGAGCCCTGATCGACCTTCCGGGACGCTCCTGGGCGGTGCTGCTGCGCGCCCTGCTCGGCTGCCCGGACCCGACGCTCGCGGCGACCGGCGCGGGACGCGGCGTGCTGCTACGTCTGCTGATCGGCGAGACGCTGCCAGTGCTGCTGCGCGATGACGACCTCGTGCTCACCCTCTCGCTGGCTGCACCGGGTACGACGAAGGCGCGGAGTGCGGGATGAGCGCACCGGCCGGGCACATCGAGCTGGAGCGGGCGGTGGACTCCATCACTGTCGGCCAGCGGCACCGCACGGACCTGGGCGACCTGGACGCGCTCGCGGCGTCGATCGACCGGGATGGGCTATTGCAGCCGCCGACGATCACCCCGGATGGGGTGCTGGTGTGCGGGGCACGTCGGATGGCGGCGATCAAGAAGCTCGGCTGGCGGCGCGTCAGCGTGTGGGTGCGATCCGGCATCTCGGACCGGCTGGGGCATCTGCTGGCCGAGCAGGACGACAACCAGCTCCACAAGCCGCTCACCCCGATCGAGGCCGCCGCCTTGTACCGGGAGATCAAGGAACTCATGGCCGAGGACGCCGCCCGTCGCAAGGCCAAGACCCAGTTCCAAGACGGTCATGAGCCGGGACAGCATGGTCCCGCCGATTCGACGGGACCATCGGACTCGCACCAGCTCGGGGACGCTCGCGCGCAGGCGGCGCGGATGGTGACCGGCTCGGCGTCCTACAGCCGGCTGGAACAGATCGGCTACCTGCAACACCTGGCCGACGACCCGACCGTCTCCGAGACGGCGCGCGCGCAGGCGCGGGACGGGCTGGCGCAAATCGAGGCCGGCGCGGCGGTCAACCCGATCTTCCAGCGCCTCCGCGACACCCAAGCCGAGGCCGACAGCGAGCGGGACCGGCGGTTGCACGAGCTGGCCGACGAAGCCCTGGCCCGCGTCCACGCCACCAAGACCAGCAAGGCGGCGAAGCCGACAGCACCGAAGCGTCGCCCCGCCGCTGAAGACGAGGGACCGGCGCGGTACCCGGTGCGGGCGTTCGTTCTGACCTGGGCCGACCTGGAAGCGTGGTGGACCCACTACGACGTCGACGAGCTGGCCATCGAGCTCACCGACGAGCAGGCCGAGGCATTCTTCGCCACCGTCGAGGGCACCACCCAGTTCGCCGATCAGCTCCGCACCGCCCGCGCTACCGTCGCCGCTGAGTCGGACGGTCGGCCGCTGCTGCGCGCCCTCTGACCGGAGTCGCCGCCGCCGTCCGTCGTCGTTCCGGGCGGCGAGCACCTGGCAATATGAAGACGAATCCCGCCTCCTGGTCCCGTGGCCGCCTGATCGCCATGATCGCCGCCGGCCTCGCCCTGCTGATCCTGATCGGCATCGGCGTCTACGGGCTCATCGCCGGCCCCCAGCGACCCGCCACATCCGATCCCGGATCAGACCCCGCGGTCACCGCGCCGGGCGAGACCGGGCCGGACACGCCGCGACTGCCGCAGGTTACGCCGTCCAGCGATCCCGACGAGTTCGCCCGCAACGTCGCCGAGGCCCTGTTCGCGTGGGATACCGGCTCGGGGCTGATGCCCTTGGACTACACCAGCGTGATCCTCGCTGTGGGCGACCCGTCCGGCACCGAACAGGCCGGCCTCGCCTCCGACATCGCGTCCTATCTGCCCCCGCGTGAGGCGTGGATCGAGCTGCGCAAGTACGCCACCACCCAGCACCTCACCATCGAGTCCTCCTTTGTGCCCGAGGCATGGGACACCGCGGTCGAGCAGGCCCAGCCCGGCCAGCTCCCGCGTGGTGCGACCGCGGTCACAATCGAAGGAACCCGGCACCGCGAGGGCGTCTGGAACGGCGAGACAGTCACGAGCGAGCATCCGGTGTCGTTCACGATCTTCCTGGCCTGCCCGCCCCCGGCACCGGAGTTCCGCACCGGCCTGTGTCATGTGCTGCGCCTGTCGCAGCTCGACAACCCGCTGCGATGACAGGAGGCGCGTCGTGGTCAAGAAGCTCCTCATCCTCGGACTCGCCTTCGTCTTGTTCGGGCCTGCCTGCGTCCTGCTGTCGATCGGCGTGCTGATGAACCCCGCCGCCGCGAACTGCGCCGTCCCCGGCGGCAGCGTCACCGTGGGCACCGTTCCCGACTCGTTGACCGTCACCACCCAAGACGGCACCACCTTCACGCTGAACCGGCAGCAGCTCACGCACGCGGCCACGATCGTCACGGTCGGCGGCAGCATCGAGGGCGTCGGCCGGGCCGGCATCAAGATCGCGCTGATGGCCGCGCTCACCGAGAGCACCCTGCGCCAGCTCGCCAACACGGGCGCCTACCCCGAGTCCGTGAACTACCCCAACGACGGCAACGGCGGCGACCACGACTCCCTCGGTTTGTTTCAGATGCGCCCGCAATCCGGCTGGGGAACCGTCGCGGAGCTGATGGACACGACCTATCAGGCCCGCGCGTTCTACGGCGGACCCGATGGCCCGAACTATCCCTCACCGCGGGGCCTGCTGGACATTCCCGGCTGGGCGCAGATAGACCCCGGCGAGGCCGCGCAGGCCGTCGAGGTCAGTGCTTATCCGGACCGTTACCGCAACTACGAGCCGGTCGCCGAACGCATCCTCGACGCCCTCACCGGCGCGACGGGTGCGGCCGGCCCGGCCGCCGCCCCGTTGGCGGCGGGTCCGGTCGCGGAGTCCTCACGGGTCGTGTTCCCGCTGCCCGAGGGCACCTGGGTGATGACCTCCCCATTCGGGCCGCGCATCCACCCGATCACCGGGGAGCCGTCGTTCCACACCGGCACCGACTTCGCCGCACCGGACGGTACGCCGATCCTCGCCGTCGCGGACGGCACCGTGACCGTGGCCGAGTTCTCCGGCGGCTACGGCGGGCTCATCGTCATCGAGCACCAGATCGACGGCGCGACGGTGGCGACGGCCTACGCGCATATGTGGCAGTCCGGCATCCACGTCTCGGCGGGTGACCGGGTGACCGCGGGCCAGCACATCGGCGATGTCGGCAGCTCCGGCAATAGCACGGGACCGCACCTGCACTTCGAGGTCCGGCCCGGCGGCACCAATGGCGAGGCCGTCGACGCCGCAGCGTGGCTCAACGACCACAACGCGGCCGACCTGCCCGAAGCCACCGTCGGCAGCCCCGCTGGATGCGACACCAGCGGCGGCACCGCGGGCGCGCCGGCACCGCTGGACGGCGACCCCGACCGGATGGTCGATGACCCCACCAGCAGCGGGCAGATCACCGCGCGCATGGCGCACGTCATGGCCCAGGCCCGCGCGGCCTTCCCCGACACCTCGTGGGCGTGCTACTCGCCCCGTCCGGGCACCGTCTCCGAGCACCCGCTGGGCCGCGCGTGTGACGTGACGTTCGGTAACGCGATCGGCCAGTACCCGACGCCCGCGCAGCTCGAAGCCGGATGGGCGCTCACGAACTGGCTGAGAGACCATGCCGAGGTCTTGGGCGTGGAGTACCTGATCTGGCAGAACCAGATTTGGTCTCTCGCGCGTGACGCCGAGGGCTGGCGTGACTACACCCGCGGCACCGACATCACGACCAAGCACATCGACCACCTGCACATCACCGTCCAAGCCGGCGGTGCGTGATGGACGTGTTCCCCGACTTCGACGGGCTGGGCGGCATCGGCGATCTGAAACAGGTCATCGGCGCCCTGCTGACGATCGTGCTGATCGTCGCGGTGCTCATGGTGATCGTCTCCGCGATCTGCTGGGCGTTCGGCGCGTCGCACGGCAACCCCGCCCTCGCCTCCAAAGGCCGGGTCGGGGTGCTCGTCGGCGTCGGCGCCGCCGCGCTCGCCGGCGCGGGAGTCGCATGGGTGAACTGGCTCATCGCCCTCGGCAACCAGCTCTGACCCGCACCGAGTGAAGGCACGCCTGTGGGGAGTCCTTTCTCATGTCCTCACGCGCTCGCCGGTGTCCAGTCGCTCGCCGGCCTACCTCGCCATCACCAAGCCATCCGCTCAGCGAGGGAGTACCCGCCGTGATCGACATTGACCCCAACAGCAACGGCCTGCCGGGCATCGAACAGCTCCGCACCATCGTCGGCGCCGTGATGACGGTCGGCCTCATCCTCAGTGTCCTGGCGCTGATCGTGAGCGCGATCGTGTGGGCCTACGGCGCCAACTCCAGCAACCCGCACCTCTCCGGTCGGGGGAAGTTGGGCGTCCTCATCTCCTGCGGTGCTGCGGTGATCTGTGGTGCGGCGGTGACGCTCGTGAACTTCTTCTGGAACGTCGGCCAGGCCGTCTGAGACGGCCGGTCACACAGCAGGAGATTCGTGATGGGTGTCTGCGACGTTCCCGTGATTTCGACCGTCTGCGACGTGGCCGGCGAGGCGGCCGCGACGGTCGTGGCCGCCCCGTTCGACTGGCTCGCCCAGGCGATGGGCGGCGCGGCCGGCTGGCTGATCGAGGCGATGTGGGCCGTGTTCGACACGACCACGCTGGTCGATGTCCAGACGGACGGGTTCACCAGCGTCTACAACCTGATCTTCGGCATCGGGGTCTTCCTCGTCCTCATCTTCTTCTGCCTGCAACTCATCACCGGGCTGATACGCCGGGACCCGACCGCGTTGTCCCGTGCGGCGCTCGGCGCGGCGAAATCGGTGCTCGGTGCGTCCGTGGTCGTCACGCTGACCGCGCTCGCACTGGAAATCGTGGACCAGCTCTGCATCGGCATCATCCAGGCGTCCGGGGAGACCACCGGGACGATGGGCGACAAGATCATCCTGCTCGCCGCCGGGCTGAGCGGCATCAACATCGCCGCGCCCGGCGTCGGCGCGATCGTGACCATCTTCCTGGCCGGGCTGATGATCGCCGCCGTCGCGATCGTCTGGTTCAGCCTGCTGATCCGCAAGGCGCTGCTGCTGGTCGGCGTGGTGCTCGCGCCGATCGCGTTCGCCGGCGCGTCCTGGGACGCCACCAAGGGGTGGATCGGGAAATGGGCGGCGTTCGTGATCGCCCTCATCATCAGCAAGCTCGTGCTCGTCGTCATCTTCTTGCTGGCGGTCACGCAGATCGCCACCCCGATCGAGCTGGACATCGCCGCCGTCACCGAACCGATCACCGGCATCGTGCTCATGGGCATCGCGGCCTTCGCGCCCTACATGGTCTACCGCTTCGTCTCCTTCGTCGGCTTCGACCTGTACCAGCAGATGGGCACCGAGCAGGAGGCCAAGAACGCGCTAAACCGTCCCGTCCCGATCCCGTCCAAGCCTCAAGGCAGCGGCGAGCCCAAGAAGGTTCTCGAAGGCCCGACAGGTGGTGGTGGGTCCGGTGGCGGATCAGGCGGAACCCCACCGCCCAAGGCTCCCGCGCCGGCTGCGGGAGGAGGCGGAGCCAGCGCAGCGGGCGCAGGTGCCGGAGGCGGGGCAGGTGCCGGAGCAGGAGCGGGGGCCGCCGCGGGACCGGCGGCAGCCGTCGTGATCGGAGCGAAGGTCGCCAAGGACGCCGCCGAAGCCGGGCCAAAGGCGGGGCACGCGGTGGCCGGTCAGGCCGAGACCGCCGCGGACGCAGCAGCTGGGCAGAACGGCGGCACCCCGCCGCCGTCGCAGGCGCCCCCGCCGTCCACGCCGCAGCCGCGGATTCGCACGGAGCCGTCCAACCCCACGGCATCGCCGCGGGGCAAGGAGTGACCAGTCATGCCCACCACGGAACAGAAGACACCCGGTAGCGAGCTGACGCCAATGAAGTTCAGCCGGCTCACCCGCCGCGGGGTGCTGCTCGGCCTTTCGGTCGCACAGCTCGTCACCCTCGGCATCGGCGGGCTGGCGCTGCTGGCCGCGTTCTACGGCGGCGCGGGGATGCTGCTGGCCTACACCGCCCCGGTCTGGCTGCTCGCCATGGTGCTGACGTGGGTGCCGGTCGCCGGTAGGCCGATGGTCGAATGGCTCCCGGTCGCGCTCTGGTGGCTGTGGCGCTCCACCGGTGGACAACTGCTCTACCGGCGCCGGATCGTCAAGCCCCGCCCGGCCGGGAACCTCGCGCTGCCCGGCGACATGGCCCGGCTGCGGGAGCACCTGGACCCCGAGACCGGGGCGTGCATGATCCACGACCCCCGCCAGGCAACCTTGACAGTCGTGACGGAAGTGACCCATCCGGCATTCATCTTGCTCGACCCCGGCGAGCAGGAGCGGCGGGTGGCCTCGTGGGGGCGAGTGCTCGCCACGGTCTGCCGGTCCGGGAGGATCGCGACCCTGCAAGTGCTCGAACGGACCCTGCCGGACTCCGGTAGCGGGCTGGCCGAGTGGTGGGCCGAGCACGGCACCGACGACGGCTCCTGGGCCGCGACCACCTATCGCGAGCTGATCGAGCGGGCCGGCCCCGCCGGGGAAAGGCACGCCACCACGGTCAGCCTCTCCCTGGACATGAAGGTCGCCGCCCGGCAGATCAGGACCGCCGGCGGCGGCATCCGCGGCGCCGCCGCAGTGCTCCGGCAGGAGATGGCGACCTTGGTCGCCGCGCTGCGGTCTGCGGACCTGACCCCTTTGGGGTGGCTCGGCCCCGGTCAGGTCGCGGTCATCCTCCGCTCGGCGTATGACCCGGCCGTGGCCGCCACCTTGGAGCGCCACGGGCGGCTCGGGCAGGAACTCGCCGCCGCCGGGCCGGTGGCGGTCACCGAGACCTGGGGCAACCTGCGCACCGACTCCGCGTGGCACACCGTCCTGTGGGTCTCGGAATGGCCCCGCAGTCTCGTCTATCCGGGGTTTCTCGCGCCGGTGCTGCTCTCCACCGGCATCCAACGATCGGTGTCGTTGGTCTACACCCCGATGCGCTCGGACCAGGCGGCCCGCGACATCCGCAAGAAGAAGGTCGAGCACATCTCGGATGCAGCCCAGCGCGCCCGGATCGGGCAGATCGAGGACGCCGCCCAGACCGCCGAGTACCAGGACGTCCTGCAACAAGAAGCCGACCTGACCGCCGGCCACGGCGTGCTGCGCGTCTCCGGGCTCATCTCCGTCTCCGCCCCCAGCGTCGACGAGCTGGAAGCCGCGGTCGCCGCGATCGAACAAGCCGCGATCCAGGCCTCCTGCGAGACCCGGCGGCTCGTCGGCCAGCAAGCGGTCGCGTTCACGGCGGCGGCGCTGCCGCTGTGCCGCACGGTGTGAGCGGCGCGCTCACCTGGCAGGCATCCCACCCTCGTTGAAGGAGGCCCGTGATGCCCACGTTCACTGATCCGGCCCGCGACGCCAGCGAAGCCTACGAGGCGTTGCGCGGGCTCGCGCACGCCACCCGCGCCTTCGAGAACCCGGCCGACACCTACGCCGTGATAGGAGACCTGCTGGGCGGGCTGCGATCGCTGCGGCAGGTGCTCGATCAGCTCGCCACCGCCCACCTGACCCGTCAGCACCACGTCACCGACGACGCCCGCGACCACGCCGCCGGCGCGGCCGCGGCACTGGCGGCCGCCGACGAGCTGCACCAGGCCGGCACCCTCATCGACCAGGCCGACGACTGCCTCAGCGCCGCCTTCAACCAGTCAGGCCGGATCGTCTGGAACCCGCAGGACCGACGTGTCGAGCGGTGGATCGGCGTCGTGTTCCTCCAAGGCGAGGAAGCCGACCAGACTCTCGACCTCATCGACCGAGGCGGCGACGAGGCGGCCATCGAGCATCTGTCCATGTGGGACTACGGCGACGAGACCACCAACGCCGCCTTCGAGAACGGGGATGTCCACGACACCGCCCCCGTCTACCCCGGAGACCGGCAGGCCGAGACCGGCGACTACGCCATGACCTACAACCTCCAAGCCGGGCACGTCGCGCTCTACCGACGGCACCTGATCCCCGCCGAAGACGCCATCGACCCGCCCACCGCCGTGCACGTCCCGCCGACCCGCGACACCGCCGGCCGCGAGACGGCAGCTCGACGCAGCGCCGTCCGAGACGGGGGCTGGTTCGAGCATCCCGGCGTCGCCGCGGTCAAGCAGGCTCGCGGGCTGTCGCTCTGACATAGCCACCACAGAGACGCGCGGGCGTGCACCTGCCCGCCATGAACAGCGCAGACCCCACTGCTCCGATGTCCCGGCAAGTAGGGACGCTCACCTTGACCGTATGGCCGGACTCGCCACTGGGCGAGCACCAGCGATACGCTCACCGCATCGAGGACACCGCGACCGGGCAGACGCTCGACGGCCGGGACCTGTTCACCGGAGCCGGAGCGGCCGTGGCCCCGGACCGCGCGATGCGCGACCTCGCTGGCTACCTGACCGCGGCCGGCGACGCCCGCCAGCACGCCATCAACAACCCTGGCAGCAGCTCCGAACACGAGGGCCTGTTCCCCGGCTGGGTCGCTGAGACCGCTCACCAGAACGCGGACGCGCTGGCCCTGCTCGGCATTGAGGACTCGCCGCAGCCCAAGCCGGACATGCCGCAGCGACCTCGCCCGGCGCCGGACTCGTCGTGGTTCGACCGTCTCGCCGGCGGTTGGGTCTCCGAGACGCGGGGGCGGTCGTTGTGAGCCGGGGCGAGAAGCTGCATACCGCTGTCCTCGTCGCGCCCGCCTCGGAGCGGCGCCGGCTGCGCAAGCAGCGGCGGCAAGCCGCCGCCCGGCTCGTCGCCGAGCAGCGTCACGTCGAAAAGGCAGCGGCCCAGGCCAAGGCCGCCGCCGAACGGGCCGAACGCCGCGCCACGGTCTACCTGCCCGCCGCCGGCGAGCCCGGTCCAGCGGCGCTGAGGACACCGGGCCGGTTTCGGGTGCCCCGGCATCAGGACACCAGTGCCGTGCTCGCCGGGCAGTACCCGTTCCTGGCCGAAGCCGGGCTCGGAGCCGCGGGAATCTTCATCGGCCAAGACCTCTACAGCGGCTCGTCGTTCGTGTACGACCCGTGGGAGTTGTACCGGAGGGGCATCATCACCGCGCCGAACCTGATCTTGGCCGGGATCGTCGGCTCCGGGAAGTCCTCGCTCGCCAAGAGCCTCTACACCCGCAGTCTGCCCTTCGGGTATCGCGTCTATGTGCCCGGCGACCCCAAGGGCGAGCACTCCGGCGTCGCGGAGGCAGTCGGCGGGAAAGCAATCGTCCTCGGGCACGGGATGGGCAACAGGCTCAACCCATTGGATGAGGGCTACCGGCCCGGCGGCCTGTCGGATCAGGAGTGGGCCACCACCCTGGCCGCGCGACGCCGCGATCTGCTCGGAGCCTTGACGGAGACGGTGCTGGATCGGCGGTTGGCGCCGTTGGAGCACACCGCGATCGACACGGCCCTGGCCGGCGCGGTGCGCGATGCGGCCGTGCCGATCCTGCCGATGGTGGTCGAGCGGCTGCTGCGCCCCGACCCTGCCGACGACCCGGACGGGCGACTCACCGAGGACGGCCGCCAGGTCGGCCACGCGCTGCGCCGGTTGGTGGCCGGGGACTTGGCCGGTTTGTTCGACGGGCCCAGCACCGTCAGGTTCGACCCGTCCCTGCCGATGGTCAGCCTCGACCTCTCGCGCGTCACCGAGAACAGCACGCTGATTTCGGTGCTGATGACCTGCTCATCCGCATGGATGGAAGCCGCCCTGCTCGACCCCAACGGGGGCCGCAGATGGGTCGTCTACGACGAGGCATGGAGGCTCATGTCCCACCCGGCGCTCCTACGGAGGATGGACGCGCACTGGCGGCTGGCGAGACACTACGGGCTGGCGAACCTGCTGGTGTTCCACAAGCTCACCGACTTGGAGAACGTCGGCGATGCCGGGTCGGCGAACCGGGCTCTGGCAAACAGCCTGCTGGCCAACGCGGAGACCAGGATCGTCTACCGGCAGGAGACCGATCAGCTCGGCCCTACCGCCGTCGCGCTCGGACTGACCGGCACCGAACGCGGCCTGCTGCCCGGACTCGGCACCGGGCAAGGGCTCTGGCGGATCAAGGACCGGGCCTTCGTCGTGCAGCACCAACTCCACCCCGCCGAGCTGGCCGCGTTCGACACCACCGCTCGCATGACCGGCGATCCCCGTAGGTTCAAGATTCCTGAAGCCTGATTCGCGGGAAGACGAGGATCGAGACTCTTGTGGAGGGCTTATGGGGTCGCATGTTCGTGGAAGATGCGACCCCACGGTTCAGGCTGATGATATTAGTGTCCGTTGCCGAGCCCGCCGGTTAGTCGGGCGTGGAACGCGGTGGTGTAGTCGTTCATGCCGATGAACTCGACGGTCTTGCCGTGCTGTTCGTACTTCGTCTCGATCGCGTCGAGCGCGGCGACGGTGGAGGCGTCCCAGATGTGGGATTTCGTGAGGTCGATGACCACCCGGTCGGGGTCGTCGGCGTACTCGAACATCGTGGTGAGGTCGTTGCTGGAGGCGAACAGCAGCTGCCCTTCGACCGTGTAGTGCGCGACTGGCGCGCCGTCCTGCTCGGTGACCTCGCGGCGCACGTCGATGAGGTGGGCGACGCGGCGGACGAACATCACGGAGGCGACGAACACGCCGACGACGACGCCGATTGCGAGGTTGTGGGTGGCCACGACGACAGCGACGGTGATGACCATGACGGTGGTCTCGCTCTTGGGCATCCGGCGCAGGGTGGACAGTTTGATGGAGTGCCAGTCGAAGGTGCCGACCGAGACCATGATCATCACCGCGACCAAGGCGGCCATCGGGATGATCGCGACGATGTCGCCGAGGACGACGATGAGGATCAGGAGGAACACACCGGCGAGGAACGTCGAGATTCGGGTGCGCGCGCCGGAGGCCTTGACGTTGATCATGGTCTGGCCGATCATCGCGCAGCCGCCCATACCGCCAAAGAAGCCGGAGACGAGGTTCGCGACGCCCTGCCCCCAGCCTTCGCGGGTCTTGTTCGAGTGCGTGTCGGTAATATCGTCGACGAGTTTCGCGGTCATCAGCGATTCCATGAGCCCGACCAGCGCCATCGCCAACGCGTAGGGGGCGATGATCGTCAGCGTTTCCCAGGTCAAAGGCACGTTCGGGATGAACAGCTCGGGCAGGCTGCGAGGCAGCTCGCCCTTGTCGCCGACGGCGGGAACGTTGATCGCGAAGACCACGACCGCAGCAGTGACGAGCACGATCGACACCAAGGGCGCCGGGATGATCTTGGTGATCTTCGGCATGAAGATCATGATCAGCAGCCCTACTGCAACCAGCGGGTAAACCATCCAGGGCACGCCGACGAGTTCGGGTACCTGGGCCATGAAGATCAGGATCGCCAGGGCGTTGACGAAGCCGACCATGACGCTGCGCGGGATGAACCGCATGAGCTTCGCGACTCCGAACACGGCGAGCACGATCTGCAGCACGCCTGCGAGCAGCACAGTGGCGATGAAGTAGTCCATCCCGTACTCCCGCGCCACCGGCGCAATGACGAGTGCGATTGCCCCGGTGGCGGCGGTGATCATCGCGGGGCGCCCGCCGACGAACGCGATGGTGACAGCCATGATGAACGAGGAGAACAGCCCGACCTTGGGATCGACTCCGGCGATGATCGAGAAGCTGATCGCCTCCGGGATCAGGGCCATGGCCACGACGAGGCCGGCGAGGACTTCGCGGGTGAGGATGCGCGGGGTCTTGAGCGCGGTCAGCACTGAGGGTTCGGGCCGATACCGGTTTCGGTCTTCAGCGGTCATGGTCACTGTGGTCATGAGGCAGGCCTCCAAGGTCAGGGCGGGTCAGGCGTGACACCATCGAAGAGTGAGAGCGCGCGTCTCGGCGCGCGCCCGACAGCCCCCACTTGCGGTCTGGCAGTCGGGAGGATGCCCGGCAGAAGACGCGGGCACAAAAGTCGACTCTAACGTAACGTGAGGGTTGAGAGCGAATCACGAAGGAGCAACCCATGCCTGGATCCGGAATGATGCACATCGGAGAGCTGGCCGAACGCACGGGGCTGTCGTTGCGCACGATCCGCCACTACGACCAGATCGGGCTACTCGCCCCGTCGGGCCGCTCAGAGGGTGGGTTCCGTCTTTACACCGAGGACGACTACGACCGGCTCATGCTGATCCGCCGGATGAAGCCGCTGGGGTATTCGCTGGAGCAGATGGGTGACTTGCTCCGAGCGCTGGACAGTACGCGCAGCAATGACGCGCGCGGAGCGGACGGAGAAGTCGCGTTGGCGCAGTTCCTGGATGACGCGCAAGAGCGTCGAGCGAAGCTCGCGCAGCAGCTTGATGCTGCAGATGAGTTCATCGGGCTGCTCAACGCTCAGATCGAGAAGTAGTCGCCGCGTCCCGTTCACGTGCTTGCAGGGAGCTATCAGCCGGCGGCTCGATGATCATAATCGCATAGTGCATTACGGCCTCAAGGAATCATGATGATCTGTCGAGATTCCTGAGAGCGCTCCTGTCCACTGTCGCGCACGGCGCACCTCACGGGCAACGAAGACCTGCAACGAAGATGCGGCTGTAGAGACAGAAGGCTAGAAATTCCCCGTATTCTTGAACGTTCGTCCGGACTCCTGACGATTCATCGGTTGGACTGACGCTTGCTGGGGATCGCCGAACGGTTCCTCCCGGAGTCGTGACCGGCCCGGCCGCCAACCCCCGTGCGTCCTGCGGCCCTTGACTGTTGCCGGTAGGGGGCGGGTGCACCTGGCGGCATGAGGAAACCCAAGCCGCAGCCTGAGCCTGTCCCGGTCTCGATCCCGCTCGTCGTGCTTGACGTGCGCGAGGACGGCACCGTGACCGTCACCGTCGACGGGAAACGGTTGGACCCCGACCCTTTTGCGCCGCCCTGGCGACGATCCTCGTTCGGGCAGATCATCGACCGCGCCACGAACGACCGGACGACACCGGCCAGGGTCGAGGTCCGCGAAGCGGACGGCACGACCTTCACCGACATCATCGCCGCCCGCCGCCGGCGTTCCCGCCCCGAGCCCACATCGGAACCCGAAGCGCCAACCGGGCCGGTGCTCTACGCCATCGAGGGCGAGGGGTTCGTTCCCGGCGAGGACGTGGCGGTCGCCGTCATCACCGGGCACACCGACGCCGCCCACACCGGCACCACCCGTGCCCTCATCGACCCGGCCGGGGTCGGAGTGGATCACGCCGGCGGGGTCATCGAAGTCATCCTGTTCGGCCGCGTCTCCGGCACCACGAACATCCGGCGGCTGCCGTGAACGAGCAGGGTCACCAGACCGGTTCGTTCGGGGACGAGCTGACCAACGCCGCGATGATCGGCCTGGTCGTCCTGTTCGGCGTCGCGCTGATCCTGCGCGCCGCTGGATCAGTGGCCGCGTTCCTGACCGGCACACCCCAGCCGGCCAGCGATCCCGCCGCCGGGGTCGGAGTGCTGTTCCGCCCCGGCGATCCCGGCCTGGCGCTCGACGCAGACGGCCTCAACCCGGTCATCTACTGGCTCGTCGCCGGGCTGCTGCTCGCCGGCCTCGTCACCGGCGGGCTCTGGGTGTGGCTACGGCTGCGCCGCCACACTCACCGGATCGAAGCCGATCCGCGACGCATGGCCGGGATCGCCACCCGGCACGAGGTCACCGCCGCTGCGTCCGACAAGGCGCTGCTGCGCCGCGCCGGAAACCTGCGCCCCGGTCTGAGCGACCCACGGCCACAGGAGGTGGGATACCGGCTCGGCACCTCCAAGAGCGCCGGCGTGTGGGCCTCGGTCGAGGACTCGATCATGGTCATCGGCCCGCCCCGCTCCGGGAAGGGCCTGCATCTGGTGATCCCGGCGATCCTCGATGCCCCCGGTGCCGTCGTCGTCACCTCGACCAGGCCGGACAACCTCACCGCGACCATGCGCGCCCGCCGCACCCGTCCGGGGCTGCGAGTCACCGCAGACGGCGATGATCCGCGCCACCGGGCTCGCCGCCGGCACCGGCCTGTCCGCGGGCGGCGTCGATAGCGGAGGCTTCTGGGAGGGCAAGACACGGGCCGCGCTCCAAGCACTGCTGCACGCGGCGGCGATCGACAACCGACCGCCCGCCGAGCTGTTCCGGTGGACTCTCGATCCGACCGCGGCCGCTGACGCGGTGGCGATCCTGACCGGCTCCACCCAGGCCGCGACCGGATGGGCCGAGTCCCTGGAAGCGATGATCGACTCCGACCCCCGCACCCGCGACTCGATCTGGCAGGGCGTCTCCCTGGCTCTCGGCTCGCTGGCCGACCCGCGCGTGCTCGACGCCGTATCACCCGCCCCTGGTGAGGGTTTCGACCCCGAGGCGTTCATCCGCGACCGCGGCACGTTGTTCCTGTTGGCAACCGGCTCCGGTGCCGGAGCCAGCGCCCCGCTCGTCGCGGCGCTCGTGGAAGACCTCATCGAGACCGCCCGCCGCCTGGCCGCACGATCGGCCGGCGCCCGTCTCGATCCGCCGATGCTGCTCGCGCTGGACGAGATAGCCAACCTCTCGCCGTTGCCGTCACTGCCGACACTGATGGCCGAAGGCGGCGGGTCGGGGATCACAACGATGCCGGTGCTCCAATCGCTCGCGCAGGCGCGGGACAAGTGGAACGAGCACCAGGCGAACGCGATCTGGGACGCGAGCATCGTCAAGGTCATCCTCGGCGGCGCATCCAACAGCCGGGACCTGCAAGACCTGAGCGCCCTGGTCGGCGAACGCGACGAATACACCGACTCCGTGACGCTGGGCGATCACGGCACCCGCTCCAACCAGAGGTCCGTGCGCCGGGTGCCGATCTTCCCGCCCGACAAGATCAGGCGTCTCCCGTTCGGGACCGGGATCGTGCTGCTGCGTGCCGCACCACCGATCGTCACCGACCTGCACCCCTGGCCGAAGCGCCCCGACGCTGGCCAGCTCGTCGCCGACCGCACCGAGATGGAAGCCCTGCTGCGCCGCTCCGACACCTGAACGCCGGTCGCAGCAAGGAGCACCTGCCCGCCACAACCGCCCGGCACCACCGGGGCCAGGGAGCAGACAGGAGCCAAGCATGTCCGACGAACCTCACGGCGACGCCACGACGAACGACGTTCCCGACTCGGATGTGGACGAGATGGACGACGAAGGCTACGACGAGCCGCTGATCGCCGAACCGCCGCACCCGATCAACTGGAACCTGCTGAGTGCCGAGGACGCCGAGGCCGAGTGGTTGGAACTCAACCGCTGGGTGGACTGGCTGCGCCACACCTACGGGCTCCACGCCTCCGTGATCCCGCCGGCCTGGCACATGCACCCCGAGCTGCTGTGGGAGCTGAGCGCGCTGCACCTGCACTGGCTCTGCGCCTACGACCCCGACCAGAACGGCAGCGCACCGCTCGGCTGGCACCGCGACTTCGCCGACGCCCGGCAGCGGCTCCGAGAATGGGTCGCCGCCTCTGGCACCCGTCTCGACCGCGACCGCCCCACCAGGCAGACTGTCTGGCCCGGGGAGGAACCCCGCGACCCCATCGAGGACATCCCGATCATCGACCGCGACGCCGAGTTCGTGGAGTTCGTCATGGCCGACGTCCAAGCCCGCCGCGAAGCCGAGGAAGCGTTCTACCGCGACCTCGACCCTGGCACTGGAGAAGTGTTTTGAGCGACAAGACCGAGGCGCTGGTCGTCACGCCGCTGCTGGATAGTCGCGAGGTCGCCGCGTACTTGAAGGTGTCGGAGTCCACGCTGTCGCGGTGGCGCTCGGCCGGGACCGGGCCGCCGTTCCTGCGGCTGGGCGGGATCGCCCGGTACCGGCTCGATGCCGTGGACCGCTGGCTGGGCGAGCTGGAACACGATCATGCCCCGGAGAGCTGAGCCGCAGCCGACCGCCGAGCCCAAGCCGGTCCCGCCGATCGGCGTGAAGGTCTCCACGGACATGGAGCGCCGCTCCTACGGCATTCGTGCCCGCGCCCGGTGGACCGACCCGACCACCAAGCGCCGGGTGATCCGATCGGAGATCGTGCGCGACGAAGCGGCTGCGCACGCCTTCTTCGACCAGCTCCGCAACTCCTCGACCAAGGGCATGGATGTGTCCATGACGCTGCTGGAGTTCGTCACTTCCATCGGCGACCGGTGGGCGCGTGGCCTGGATCCGACGTCCACCGGCGAGACCTACGGGTACGGGCTGAAGCTACGGGTGCTGCCCGCGCTCGGGCACTTGCCGGTCACCCAGATCACCGCCGGCATCATCGACCGCACCATCGATGAGTGGGAACAGCGCCACGGCGCCTCGACCATCAAGAACACCATCGCCCCGCTCGTGCGGGTGCTCGATGAAGCCGTGCGGGACGGGCTGATCCAGATCAACCCCGCGAAGAACCGCGCCAAGCGAAGCCTGAACCGCAACGCCTTTCGCGGACAGGCAGCCAAACACGCCTCCCCGCGGGCGCACGCCATCCCGGACATGAAGACCCTCAATCGCCTCGCACGCGCATGCGGGAAGGTCCATCAGTCCTACAGCGACTTCGTGATGCTCGCCGCGCTGCTCGCGGCCCGATCCTCGGAGGTGTCCGGGTTGCAAGTAGGGGACGTCGACTTCGCCAAGAACCTCGTGGTGATCCGCCGGCAGGTGTTCCCCGGCAAGGGCGGGCTGGTCACCAAGCCGACCAAGAGCCGCAAAGAACGCCGCGTGCCGATCCTCGAACCGCTCCGCCCCGTGCTGGAACGCCTCACCGACGGCAAGAAGCCCGAGGACTCGGTGCTGGTCGGCCCGAAGGGCGGCTACCTCACCACCGCGACCGTCCGCGACGCCACCAACTGGGACGGCATCGTCGCGAAGCTCGGCCTGCCTGACCTCACCCGGCACGGGCTGCGCCACACCGGGGCGACCTGGATGGCCGACGCAGGCATCCCGCTGCACGTCCTCCAAGACATCCTCGGACACGCCTCAATGGAGACCACCCGCGGCTACCTACACCCCGACGACCGCCACCTCGCGTCGGCGGCCGAGCAGGCCAACGCCTTCCTCTCCGCCGCCGGACAGCGCAAGTACGCCCAGCGCGGAAGCACCCCGTCCAGGGGCCTGTGATGCACGCCCACACCGGCGCGAACACCCCCGGAACCGTTCTGGTCCCCTTTTGGTCCCCTTATCCACAGGAAGCAGATTCGAGGCACTCCGTTCGTCTGCAGGCGACCGCCGGCGAGAGCGTTGGGGGACCAGAGGGGGACCACGAAAAACGGCCATCGGACAAGATGAAGCCCAGGCGAGAAACCTAGTCTCACCTGGGCTTTTACGTCGGGCTGACAGGATTTGAACCTGCGACCCCCTGACCCCCAGTCAGGTGCGCTACCAAGCTGCGCCACAGCCCGTGGCATCGATTTTCAGTTGTTCGGGCCGACCAGAGCGGGGTAAACCCCTTAACCCCCAGTCAGGTGCGCTACCAAGCTGCGCTACAGCCCGAACAACCTGAGCCAGCCTACCGTACGCGCTCGCCGCGACCCCACCTGGCCTCAGGCGTTCGTGAGGGGCAGGGCGCGGCGGCTCGTGAAGCGACGCGGGGCGTCGTCGACGGGGTCGGTGAAGGCGAGCTCGTGGGCCAGGAGCTGCAACGGGGTGGTCATGTCGTCGACCGCGACGTCGAGCACGTCGGGGTACAGCGGGTCGCCGACGATCGGCACGCCGAGCCCGCAGAGGTGCAGGCGCAGCTGGTGGGTGCGGCCGGTCTCGGGGCGGAGGCGGTACACGGCCTCGTCGCCCCGGACCTCCTGCAGCTCCACGTGCGTCACCGCGTTCACGGGGGCGTCCGGCACGACCTCGGCGCGCAGCGTCCCACGGTCCTTGCGCACGTGGTCGCGCACGGTCGTCGGCAGCTCCAGGGACGGGTCGTAGGGCGCGAGGGCGAGGTACGTCTTGCGCATCGCGCGCTCGGCGAACAGCTGCTGGTACGCGCCGCGCCACCGCCGTTCCTTCACCAGCACCAGCACGCCCGACGTCACGCGGTCCAGACGGTGCGCGGGCGTCAGCTCCGGCAGGTCGAGGCTGTCGCGCAGCCGCACCGTGACGCTCTGGCGCACGTGCCGTCCGCGCGGGATCGTCGCCAGGAACGGCGGCTTGTCGACCACCAGCAGCCGCTCGTCCTCGTGCAGCACGTCGATCGTGCCCGGCACCTCCGGCTCGTCGCGCAGCGCACGGTGGAACCACACGAACGTGTGCGGACGGTAGGGCTCCTCACCCGTGAGCGGCGTCCCGTCGTCGAGCACGAACCGACCCTCGGCGAGCAGCTCCTCGACCCCGACGCGCTCGGGCAGCTTCTGGCGCAACCAGGCGCCCATGGTCGGGGCGGGCGAGGGCCGGGTGCGGTCGTGGTCGGGCGTGCGCACCCAGGCGGCGCCGAGCCCGTGGCGCGGCGGCAGGGGCGAACGCGGCGGCACGAGCCCGTCCCGTCAGCGCTTGCGCTTCTCGCGCGGACGCTGCTGGATGTGGATCGGCGTGCCGACGAAGCCGAACTCCTCGCGCAGCCGACGCTCGACGAAGCGCACGTAGCCCGCCTCCAGCTTCCCCGACGTGAAGAGGATGAACGTCGGCGGAGCGGTCGAGGCCTGCGTGCCGAAGAGGATCTTGGCCTGCTTGCCGCCGCGCACCGGGTGCGGGTGCTCGGCGACGAGCCGCCCGAGGAAGGAGTTCAGCGCGCCCGTGCCGATGCGCGTCTCCCAGCCCTCGAGGGCGGCGTCGAGCGCGCGCACGAGCCGGTCGACGTGCCAGCCGGTGCGGGCGGCGATGTTGATGCGCGGGGCCCACTGCACCTGCACGAGCTCGCGCTCGATCTCGCGCTCCAGGTAGTAGCGGCGCTCCTCGTCGACCTTGTCCCACTTGTTGAACGCGACGACGAGGGCGCGGCCGGTCTCGGCGACCGAGGAGACGATGCGGATGTCCTGCTCGGTGAACGGCATGCTCGCGTCGACGATGACGACGGCGACCTCGGCGCGCTCGATCGCCGTCGACGTGCGCAGGCTCGCGTAGTACTCATGCCCCGACGCCTCGCGGACCCGGCGGCGGATGCCGGCGGTGTCGATGAAGCGCCACTCGCGTCCGCCGAGCTCCACCAGCTCGTCGACGGGGTCGACGGTCGTGCCGGACGCGTCGTCGACGACGACCCGGTACTCCCCCGCGAGCTGGTTCAGCAGGCTCGACTTGCCCACGTTGGGCTTGCCGACGATGGCGACCCGGCGCGGACCGCCGATCTCGGACTCCCGCTCCTCGGGCGCGTCGGGCAGCGCGGCGAGGACGGCGTCGAGCATGTCGCCGCTGCCGCGACCGTGCAGCGCGGAGACGGGGTACGGCTCGCCGAGCCCCAGGTTCCAGAGCGACGCCGCCTCGAGCTCGCCCCGCTGGTCGTCGACCTTGTTCGCTGCCAGGACCACGGGCTTCTTCGCCGCGCGCAGGATCCGCACGACCGCCTCGTCGGCGTCGGTGATGCCGACCGTGGCGTCGACGACGAAGAGGACGGCGTCGGCGGCCTGCACGGCCACCTCGGCCTGCGCGGCGATCCGCTCCGCGAGCCCGCGGGCGTCGGGGTCCCAGCCGCCCGTGTCGACCACGGTGAAGGCCTTGCCGTTCCACTCCGCGTCGTAGGGCACGCGGTCGCGGGTGACGCCGGGGACGTCCTCGACGACGGCCTCGCGGCGGCCGATGATGCGGTTGACGAGCGTCGACTTGCCGACGTTGGGCCGTCCGATGACCGCCAGGACGGGCAGGGGCGCGTCGCCGCGCGGCGCGGTGGACTCAGACATCGGCAGTTCCTTCGGGCAGGGGGCCGGGCAGCTGCAGGTGCCCGGTGTCCGCGGCCCACTCGACGTGGTGCCGCAGGTGATCGGTGATCCGGCGCCCGACCTCGGCCACGTGGGCCCGGGTGCGGGGCCACGGAACGGGCGCGATCCGTAAGGGTTCACCGTAGACGACGTCGATCCGCGCGCCCCGCGCGGGCCTGCTCTCCGGGTGCCCGCCCGGCGCCCGCGTGCCGAACAGCGCCACCGGCACGACGGGCGCGCCGGAGACCATCGCGAGCCACGCGACGCCGTCCTTCGTCCGCCGCACGTCACCTGCGCCACGCTGACCCTCCGGGTACACGACGACGCACTGGCCGGCCGCGAGCGCACCGGCCGCCGTGCGCAGGGCGCCGACGTCGCGCTCCTCCCGCCGCACCGGGATCTGGCCGGCGAGGCGCAGGACCCGGGCGGTGCGACCCTCGAAGGCCTCCCGCTTGACGAGTGCGTGCGCGTGGCGCGGGGCGCACAGGATGAGCAGCGGGCCGTCGAGCCACCCCACGTGGTTGCTGGCGAGGATGACCGGGCCCGCGACGGGCACGTGGTGCGCGCCGCGCTGGCGCACGTCCCACTGCCGGTGGACGGAGCGGCGCACGACCGGGCGCAGCGACCGCAGTCCCGCCTCCGGCAGGGCACGCGGCGCGTACGCCGGGGCGCCGGCGCCGACCAGGGGCTCGGTCACGTCGTCCGGGCCTCCTCGACCAGCTGCACCACCGCGTCGACGACCTCGTCGAGCGTGAGATGGGTGCCGTCGATCTGCACGGCGCCGTCGGCACGCGTCAGCGGCGACGTGGCGCGGGTGGAGTCGATGGCGTCGCGGGCGGCCAGCGACGCGGCGGTCGCGGCCTCGTCGGCCCCACCTCGCTCCGCCGCCCGACGTGCGGCACGCGCCTGAGCGTCGGCGACGAGGAACACCTTCACCGGGGCGTCGGGAGCCACCGTCGACCCGATGTCGCGACCCTCCACGACGATGCCGCCCGTGGCCTCGGCGATGATCGCGCGCTGCTGGTCGACGAGCATGCTGCGCACCTCAGGCACTGCCGCCACGGGGCTCACGTGGGCGTTCACGTCGTCGTCGCGGACGGCCTCGGAGACGTCGGCGCCGTCGACGGCGATGGTGGGCGACTGCGGGTCGGTACCCGACTCCAGCCGCAGGTCGACCGCGTCACGCGCGATGGCGGCGGGGTCGCCGAGGTCGGTGCCACGCTGCAGCAGCGCCCACGTGACCGCGCGGTACATCGCGCCCGTGTCGAGGTAGGCCAGCGACAGGCGCGTTGCCACGCCTCGTGCCGTGCTGGACTTGCCCGATCCGGACGGACCGTCGACGGCGACGACGAAGGGGGTGCTCACAGGTGCTGGCTCCTCGGAGAGGGGTGGATTGACGAATCAACGGTAGGCGGACCACGCGCGTTCGGTGAGCCGGGCGACGAGCTCGTCGGCACGGTCGGCGGCGACCGCGATCTCGACGAGTCCCACCGGGCGACCGAGCTCGTGGTCGATGCGCAGGTCCTCGATGTTGACGCCCGACTCGCCCACGTGGGCGAACAGGCGCGACAGCGCCCCGGGGGTGTCGGGCACCTGCACGTTGACGACGACCAGCTCGACGGGCTCGCCGCCGTGCTTGCCGGGGATGGCCCGGGTGCCGACGCGACCGGCCTCGAGCACGCCGCCGACCACGTCGCGGTCGCGGAGCGCGTCGATCAGGGTGTCGAGGTCGTCGCGGACGGCCGTGAGCACGGCGCCGATCTCCTCGGCGTTCGTGGTGATGATGTCGCGCCAGAGCGCGGGGTCGCTGCCGGCGACGCGGGTGACGTCGCGCAGCCCCTGGCCCGCCAGGGCGAGGTGCGCGGGCGGCGCGTCCACGAGACGCGCGGCGGTCAGCGTCGACAGCACCTGCGGCACGTGCGACACGAGCGCGACGGCACGGTCGTGCGTGTCGGCGTCCATGACGGTCGGCACGGCGCCCAGCATCACGGCGACCTCCTCGACCAGCCGCACGGCAGCGTCGGTGGCGCCGGCTGCGGGCGTGATGACCCAGGGTCGTCCCTCGAACAGCCGCGCCGAGGCCGCCAGCGGTCCGGAGCGCTCGCTCCCGGCCATCGGGTGGCTGCCCACGTAGCGGTCGAGGCCGGCTCCCCCGGCGACCTCGCGCGCGACGCTGCCCTTGACGCTCGCCACGTCGGTGACGACGGCGGCGGGGTAGGTCTCGAGCGCCTCCCGCACCGCGGCGGCGGTGGCCCGTGGGGGCACCGCGACGACGACGAGCGCCGGGTCGTGCACCGGCTCGGCGCTGCCCGCGCCCCGCTCGACCGCGGCGGCGACGTGCTCGGGGTCGCGGTCGCGCAGGTGGACGTCGATGCCGTGCTCGCGCAGCGCGAGCGCCACGGAAGTGCCGATGAGGCCGCACCCGACGACGAGGGTCGGGGGCAGCGACGTCATGGGGACACGCTATCGAACAGGTCCCCCAGCTCCTCGCGGGTCAGCTCGCGCGAGCGTCCCACCCCGAGACCCCCGAGGTGGATCGGTCCGAACGTCGTGCGCGTCAGCTCCACGACCGGGTGGCCGACGGCGGCGAGCATGCGTCGCACGATCCGGTTGCGCCCCATGTGCAGGTCGAGCTCGACCAGCGAGCGACCACGGGAACGGTCCTTCACGACGAAGCGGTCGACGGCGGCCGGGCCGTCCTCGAGCTCGATGCCGTCGCGCAGCCGCCGCCCCACCGCGTCGCCGACCGCGCCGTCGACGAGGGCGACGTAGGTCTTGGTGAACTCGTACGACGGGTGCGCCAACCGGTGGGCGAGGTCGCCGTCGTTGGTGAGCAGCAGCAGGCCCGAGGTGTCGGTGTCGAGGCGACCCACGTGGAACAGGCGTTCGTCGCGTCCGGCCACGAACTCCGTCAGGTCGCGGCGGCCCTGCTCGTCGGCCATCGACGAGACGACGCCGCGCGGCTTGTTGAGCACGAGGTAGGCGTGGTCCGACGGCGGCGGGATGCGCCGACCGTCGACCCGCACGAGGTCGGTGTGCGGGTCGACCCGGATGCCCATCTGGGTGACGACCTCGCCGTTGACCTCGACCCGGCCGGTCGCCATGAGCTCCTCGCAGCGGCGGCGGCTGCCGACCCCGGCCTGCGCAAGCACCTTCTGCAGGCGGATGCCCTCGGCCTCGCTCACGAGGTCCCCTCCCCCTCGGTCGCGTCCGGGCTGGACGAGTCTGGCGTGGACGAGCCTGGGGTGGACGAGTCTGCGTCGTCGGTGTCGAGCCCGTCGGCGACCTCCGCTGTCGCATCGTCGGAGCCGCTCGGGGGCACGAGGTCGTCCTCCATGTCCTCGATGTCCGGCAGCATCGGCGCGATGTCGGGGAGCTCCGCGAGCGACGCGAGCCCCATCCGCTCGAGGAAGTAGCTGCTGGTCCGGTACAGGTGCGCCCCGCTCTCGGGGTCGGTGCCGGCCTCCTCCAGGAGCCCGCGCGTGACCAGCGTGCGCACCACGCCGTCGACGTTGACACCGCGGATCGCCGAGATCCGCGAGCGGCTCACGGGCTGGCGGTACGCGACGACGGCGAGCGTCTCGAGCGCCGCCTGGGTGAGCCGGGCCTGCTGGCCGTCGAGCACGAACCGCTCGACGGCCGGCGCGAAGGCCTCGCGCGTGAAGTAGCGCCAGCCGCCGCCGACGTGGCGCAGCTCGAAGCCGCGTCCCTGCTCGTCGTACTCGGCTGCCAGCTCGGAGAGCGCGGCCTGCACCTCCACGGGCGGGTGTCCCACCGCCTGCGCGAGGGTCAGGTGGTCGAGGGGCTGGTCGGCGACCATCAGCACCGCCTCCAGCGCCGGACGCAGCGCGAGCAGCTCGAGCTCCAGCTCGTGCGGGCCGCGCAGCGACCCGTCCGTGGGCTGCCCCCCCTGCTCCGCGGGCTGCACCGGCTCGTCGACGGGCGCCTCGGCGGTGCTCGCGTCGGGCGTGGCGTCAGGCATCGTCGTCCTCCGGGATGGTCAGGGCGGGGGTGATCCCGTCGTCGGCGGTGTGACCGTCGAACTCGTCGCCGACGTCGATGTCGACGTCGTCGTCACCGCCGGTCCAGCGCAGGTGCAGGTCGCCGAGCGGGCTGGCCTGGTCGAAGCCGACGACGCCCTCCCGGAACAGCTCGAGCAGGGCGAGGAAGCGCGCCACGGTCGTCATGAGGTCCGCGTCGGCGGTCAGCGCGCGGAAGGTGGTGGTGCGCTCGCGGCGCAGCCGGTCGACGACGAGGTGCGCCTGCTCCCGCACGCTCACAGTCGGGGCGTGCAGGTGGGCCAGCGACAGCACGGGCTCGGGCCTCGGCTGCAGGGCCCGCGCGGCGAGCGCCGCGAGCTCGTCGGGCCCGATCGAGAAGACCACCTCGGGCAGCAGCGCGGCGAACCGCGGCTCGAGCCCGACCTGACGGGGGTAGCGCTTGCCCTCGGTCGCCAGCCGGTCGGCGAGCAAGCTCGCCACTTGCTTGAAGGCGCGGTACTGCATGAGCCGGGCGAACAGCAGGTCGCGCGCCTCCAGCAGGGCGAGGTCCTCCTCGTCCTCGACGTCGGCCTGCGGCAGCAGCCGCGCCGTCTTGAGGTCGAGCAGCGTGGCGGCGACGACGAGGAACTGCGTCGTCTGCTCCAGGTCGCCGCCGAGCTCGCGGACGTAGGCGATGAACTCCGTCGTCACGGTCGACAGCGCGACCTCGGTGATGTCGAGCTGGTGCTTGGAGATGAGCGACAGCAGGAGGTCGAAGGGCCCGTCGAAGACCCCGACGTCGACGCGGAAGCCGTCCGCCTCCGGGGCCTGCGCGGTGTCGGCCGACAGGCTCATGCCGAGCCGAGCCGCCGGGCGAGGTCGCTGTCGTCGCCGCGGGTCTCGAGGTCCTCCAGCGCCAGGGCGATCGCGGCCCGCACGAGGCGGCCGCGGTCGACGTTGCGCCGCACGCTGCTGCGCAGCTGGAGCCGGGCCTGCTCGATCGCGAGCAGCTCCTCGCTCGTCACGTAGACCGTCATCTTCTCGTCGTGCTTGATGCGTCCGCTGTCGCGCGGTGCTGCGGGAGCAGCGGACTCCGTGCGCTCCTGCTCGGCCTGGGTCGGCTCCACGCTCGGGTCGGGTGCGGGACGACGCGAGCGGGCGGAGGGCGCCGTGGGGCGGAACAGCTCGTCCGCCCCTGGCATGCTCACGCGTCGGGGCATCGGTGCAGCACCTCCCGGGCGAGCTGGCGGTAGGCGTCGGCACCCGGTGAGCTGGCGGCGTACTCGGTGATCGGCACGCCGGCGACCGTCGCGTCGGAGAACTTGACGGTGCGTCGGATGACGGTGTGGAAGACGAGGTCGCCCCATCCCTGCACCAGCGTCTGCAGCACCTCGCGGCCGTGCAGCGTGCGACCGTCGTACATCGTGCCGAGCAGGCCGATGATGCGCAGGTCGAAGTTGGTGCGGTCGCGGACCTTCTCGATCGTCTCCTTGAGCAGCGCCACGCCGCGCAGCGCGAAGTACTCGCACTCCAACGGGATGATCACGCCGTCGGCCGCCGTCAGGGCGTTCACGGTGAGCAGGCCCAGCGACGGCTGGCAGTCGATGAGCACGACGTCGTAGTCGTGCAGCACGGGGTGCAGCGCGCGGGCGAGCACCTGCTCGCGACCGACCTCGGTCACGAGGCGCATCTCGGCGGCGGAGAGGTCGATGTTGGCGGGCACGAGGTCGAGGCCCGGCACCGACGTCTCGAGGACGATGTCCTTGAGCGTCAGCTCGCGGTCCATCAGCACGTGGTAGATGGACTGCTCAAGGTCGTGGGCGTTGAAGCCCAGCCCGACCGTCAGCGAGCCCTGGGGGTCGAAGTCGAGCAGCAGCACACGACGTCCGGCCTCGACCAGCGCCGCACCCAGGTTGATGGTGGTCGTCGTCTTGCCGACGCCACCCTTCTGGTTGCACATCGCGATGATCTGCGCGGGCCGGCCGCCCTGGCGCGGTGACGGCTCGGGGAAGTCGGGCGCGGGGCGTCCGGTGGGTCCGAGTTCGTCGCTCATCAGTCTCCTTACGCCGCGGCCGGTCGCCGCCCGGCGATCGTCGGGCCACTGTACCGCGCTCGACGGGCGTCCCCGCGCGCCTGGCCCGCCGGTCGGGGCCGCTCTCCCGGCGCTCCTGCTCAGTCGACGGCGCGAGGGTGCGACGTCGCGTACACCTCGCGCAGCCGGTCGACCGTCACCAGCGTGTAGATCTGCGTCGTCGTGACCGAGGCGTGCCCGAGCAGCTCCTGCACGACGCGGACGTCGGCCCCGCCGTCGAGGAGATGGGTCGCGAAGCTGTGCCGCAGGGTGTGCGGCGAGACGTCCGCGTCGACGCCGGCTGCGCGCGCGGCGCGCGACAGCACCGTCCACGCGCTCTGGCGGCTCAGCCGACCCCCGCGCGCGTTCAGGAACAGCGCCGCACCGCCGCGTCCGGTGGCCGACACGAGCCCGGGTCGCGCGACGGTCAGGTAGTCGCCCAGCGCGGCCGCCGCGTACGAGCCCACCGGCACGATGCGCTGCTTGCCGCCCTTGCCGCGCAGCAGGGCGGTGCCCTCGTCCAGGTCGAGGTCGTCGACGTCGAGACCGACGGCCTCGGAGATGCGCGCCCCCGTGCCGTACAGCACCTCCAGCAGCGCTCGATCGCGCTTGGCCAGGCTCGTGCCCGCCGCACCGGCCGCCTCGAGGATCGCCTCGACGTCGTCGAGCGGCAGCGCCTTCGGCAGCCGTGACGCGGGACGCGGAGGCTTCACCGCCGCGGTCACGTCGGTCGCGACGAGCTGCTCACGCAGGCAGAACTTGTGGAACCCCCGCACCGCGACGACCGCCCGCGCGGCGCTCGAGGCACCAAGGGGGGCGTGCTCCTCGTCGCCGGTACGCAGCGCGGCGAGGAAGGCCAGCACGTCGGTCTCGGCCACGTCGGCCACGTCGTGGACGCCGGCACCGTGCAGGTGCTCGCGGTAGCGGCGCAGGTCGCGCCGGTAGCTGCCGAGCGTGTTCGCGGCGAGACCCCGCTCCACGCCGAGGTGGCCCAGGTAGTCCTGGACGGCGCGGTCGAGGTCGCCGGCGTCGCTCATGGTCGCCGGCTCAGCCGCGGGCGCGGCGGGCCGCCTCGGCGAGCACCGCGGCGCACATCGTCGCGTCGCGGACCCGCCCGTCGAGCACGGCGTCGACGACGGACTCGAAGGGGACCCACCACTGCTCCATGTCGGCTTCCTCGGCGTGGCGCTCGGTGCGCTCGTCCTCGGGGACCGGGCGCAGACCCGTCGCGCGGTAGACCTGGCACACCTCGCTGGAGTAGCCGCCGCTCGAGACGATCGACAGCAGCGGCGCCCAGTCGGCCGCGACGACGTCGGCCTCCTCGGCCAGCTCGCGCGCGGCGGCCTCCTGCGGCTCCTCCCCCGCGACGTCGAGCGTGCCCGCGGGCAGCTCGACCAGGCGTGCTCCGACCGGGTGCCGGTACTGCACGACGAGGAGCAGCCGGTCGTCCTCGTCCAGCGCGAGCACGCCGACGGCACCCTGCGGGCGCACCACGACGCGTCGGTGCTCGTCGCCGCGCGGGTCGACGATCGCGTCGACCTCGACGACGAGGTAGCCGCTGGTGAAGACCTGCTCGTGGGACGCGACGGGCCAGGACTCGTCCCGGTCGGCGACCTCGTCGACCAGGACGCCCGGCAGCGTGGGGTGCGGGCTCACGACGTCGGCGCGTCGGCGCCCTCGACCACGTCGGCACCGGGCACCGGCACCTCCACCGGCAGACGCGTCTCGCGCTGACGCTTGAGCGCAGCCTTGACCAGTCCGGCGAACAGCGGGTGCGGGCGCGTCGGCCGCGAGCGCAGCTCCGGGTGGGCCTGCGTGGCCACGTAGAACGGGTGCACGTCGGCGGGCAGCTCGACGAACTCCACGAGCGTCCCGTCGGGCGAGGTGCCGCTGAACACGAGCCCTGCCGCCTCGAGGCGGTCGCGGTAGCCGTTGTTCACCTCGTAGCGGTGACGGTGCCGCTCCTCGACCTTGTCGGATCCGTACACGCCGGCGACGACGCTGCCCGGGGCCAGCGCGGCCTCGTAGAGGCCGAGGCGCATGGTGCCGCCCAGGTCGCCCGCACCCTCGACGAACGCGTGCTGCTCGGCCATCGTCGCGATCACGGGGTCGCTCGCGTCGGGGTCGAACTCGGTCGAGCTCGCGCCCGGGATGCCGGCGACGTGGCGGGCGTGCTCGATGACCATGCACTGCAGGCCCAGGCAGAGGCCGAGCGTCGGGATGCCCCGCGTGCGGGCGTGCTGCAGGGCGCCGACCTTGCCCTCGATGCCCCGGATGCCGAAGCCGCCCGGCACGCAGATGCCGTCGACGTCGGCCAGGTGGCGCGCTGCCCCCGACTCGGTGCCGCACTCGTCGGAGGGCACCCACCGCAGGTGGACCTTGGTGTCGTTCGCGAAGCCGCCGGCGCGCAGGGCCTCGGCCACGGAGAGGTAGGCGTCGGGCAGGTCGACGTACTTGCCGACGAGCGCGATGGTGACCTCGTCGGCCGGCTGGTGCACGCGCCGCAGCAGGGCGTCCCACTCGGTCCAGTCGACGTCGCGGAACGGCAGGTCGAGGCGGCGCACGACGTAGGCGTCGAGGCCCTCACGGTGCACGACCTTCGGGATGTCGTAGATCGACGCGGCGTCGCTGGCGGTGACGACGGCCTCGGTGTCGACGTCGCACATCAACGAGATCTTGCGCTTGACCGACTCGGGGATCTCGCGGTCGGAGCGGCAGACGATCGCGTCGGGCTGGATGCCGATCGAGCGCAGCGCGGCGACCGAGTGCTGCGTGGGCTTCGTCTTCAGCTCACCGGACGGGCCGATGTAGGGCACGAGCGAGACGTGCAGGAAGAACACGTGCCCCCGGCCGATCTCGTGGCGCACCTGGCGCGCCGACTCCAGGAACGGCTGGCTCTCGATGTCGCCGACCGTGCCGCCGATTTCGTGGATGACGACGTCGACGTCGGGCCCGCCCATCGAGAGCATCCGGTCCTTGATCTCGTTGGTGATGTGCGGGATCACCTGGACGGTGTCGCCCAGGTAGTCGCCGCGACGCTCGCGCGCGATCACGTCGGAGTACACCTGGCCGGTGGTCACGTTGGCGCGCCCCACGAGGTCCTCGTCGAGGAAGCGCTCGTAGTGGCCGATGTCGAGGTCGGTCTCGGCGCCGTCGTCGGTGACGAAGACCTCGCCGTGCTGGAACGGGTTCATGGTGCCGGGGTCGACGTTGAGGTACGGGTCGAGCTTCTGCATCGTGACCCGCAGTCCCCGGGACTTCAGCAGCCGGCCGAGCGAGGAGGCGGTGAGCCCCTTGCCGAGGGAGGAGGCGACGCCTCCGGTGACGAAGACGTGCTTGGTGACGGCGCTGCCCTGCAAGGTGACTCCCGTGGTCGTGGGCCTGGATGCGGCTCAGCGGGACCGACGGCAGGTGCCGTGGTCGTCACTGCTCCACGGGATTCCAGTGTAGCCCCTCGCCGCGGCGGCCATGACCAGCCGGGGCGGCGCGGCGACCAGGCGCCGGACTAGCGCGGGACGGAGCCGTCCTCGCTGCGCGAGGTGCCCCACGCACCCGTCTCGCCGGCCGCCACGCGGGCGAGGGCGAGGGCCGTGACGGCCCGCCCGGCGGCGGAGTCGGTCACGTCGACGGTCGAGACCTGGGAGGCCTCGCGGCGCACGACGTCGACCGCGCCACCGTCGAGGCTGGACGCCGACGGACCGGCCAGCAGCGTGCCGTCGCCGGTGCCGGCGAGCGCGCGCAGCAGACCGGTGACGACCTCGGCGGAGTCGCCGAGTCGCGACGGGCCCGCGACGACGACGGCCTGGCCGGCGAACCGCTCGGGTGCGGCGCTGGCCGAGGTCAGACCGCCCTCCTCGAAGGCGGACGCCGTCGTGCGTGCGGTCTGGTCGAGCTCACGTCCGGCGCGGCCGAGCAGCGAACGTCCCAGCGCCGCACCGACGCGCGCGTAGCCCTCGCCGGTGGAGTCGGGTGCCGCCTCCTCGGTGACGCTCTCGGCGAACTGACGGTTGGCGGGGTCGACGAGCTTGCTGGTGAGCGCGACCGTGCCGGTGATCGTCGCACCCGCCCTCTCCAGGTTGCGACGGACGCCCGCGACCTGCTCGGCGTCGGCACCCGGCAGGGTCAGCAGCACGACGGACCGGTCGTCGAGGGTGCCTTCGATGAGGCCGGTCGACGTGCGCGCCGCGTACCCGTTCTCGAACGACACGAGCGCGGAGTCGCCACCGGACGACGAGCCCTCCTCGCGGTCGGGGGCGAAGCGGCCGTCGAGCGCGCCGGCGCCGAGCGCGACGCCCGCGGCCAGGGCCAGCAGGACGGCGGCGATCGAGACGAGGTGGTACCGGAAGGTGATCATCTACAGCAGTCCTTCGAGCCAGGTGCGGAGGTCGGCCAGGCGCTCGCCGAGCACGGCGTACCAGTCGGCGCCCGTGGGGGTCGTGCCCACGGCGGCGACGACGGCCAGGACGCCCGCGAGCAGGATGAGCAGCACGGGCCACGCGGGCATCGTGCGGCGGGTGAAGTGGGCCACGGCGTGCGCGTCGACGAGCGTCGCCGACGTCCGCAGCCGCGTGACGAAGGAGCTCGCGACGTCGGCCGTGCCTCGTTCGAGGAACTCGACGAGACCGCGCGGCGCCCCGACCTCGACGACGACCGGCGCGTCGTTCGCGTCGGCCAGCAGGATCGCGAGGTCGGCTGCCGAGCCCGTCGCCTGGAACACGGTCACGTCGACGTGCGCGCGCTCGAAGCGCTCCGCGCCGTCGGTGCGTCCCGACGGGCTCACGACGACCACGTCGGCGCCGCTGCGCAGGGCACGGTCGGAGAGGTCCTGGAGATGGCCGATCACGACGTCGGGCTTGATGCGGGTCTCGAGCAGGGCGTCGGCGCCGGCGGCCACACCGACGACGACCGCGCCGGAGTCGCGGATCCAGCGACGGATCGCCTTGAGGTCGTGCTCCCACTGGTAGGCGCGCGAGACGACGACCACGGGCCGACCCCGCAGCTTGGCGTCGAGGCGCGGGACCCGTGCGCCCTCCAGCAGCAGGGCGCGCTCGCGCTCGAGGTGGTCCGACGCGTTCGCCGTGAGCGAGCCCAGCTTCGTCGCGAGCTCTCGCTCCGCGGCGCCGAGCCGCTCGGAGCGGGTCGCGTCGTCGACCATCTGGCCCTGCGCGACGAGCACCTCGTTCTTGAAGATCTTGCCGTCGGCGATGCGCACGGTGTCGCCGCTGCGCAGCCGGGTCCAGATGCCCGCACCGACGTGGTCGACGAGCGCGATGCCGGCGTCGGCCAGCACCTGCGGACCGGAGTTGGGGTAGCGACCGGTCGAGGACTCCGCCGCGTTCAGCACCGCCCGGACCTTGCGCTGCACCAGGGCGTCGGCTTGGGCGCGGTCGAGGTCGGGCAGGTCGACGACGGCGATGTCGCCCGCGCGGAGCGACTTGGCGGCACCGTCACCGGCGCGGGCGAAGCGCACGACCCCGACGATGTCGTCGGTCGTGTCGTCGGTGGATCGGGTGCGTCGAGACATCGTCGTCCATCGTGGCACGCGCACCCCGGCCCTCCTGGCAGGTCGGGTCGGCGCGTCCCGGCGCGTCGGCCGGGCCGGCTCAGAGACGTCCGGCCAGCTCCAGCAGCTCGCGCGCGTGCGCCTGCGCGGCCTCGGACTCGTCCTGGCCGGCGAGCATGCGCGCCAGCTCGTCGACGCGCGCCTGGCCGTCGAGCCGCACGACGCTGCTGCTCGTGACGTTGCCGTCGTCGTCCTTCATGACGTGGAAGTGGTGGTGCGCGAAGGCTGCCACCTGGGGCAGGTGCGTCACCGCCAGCACCTGCGGGCCCTCGGCCAGCCGGGCGAGCCGGCGGCCCACCTCGACCGCAGCGCGTCCGCCGATGCCCGCGTCGACCTCGTCGAACACGAGCGTCGGCACGGTGCCCTGGTCGGCCAGGACCACCTCGAGCGCCAGCATGAGGCGCGACAGCTCACCGCCGCTCGCCCCCTTCGCCAGCGGGCGTGGCGCGGAGCCGTTGTTCGCGGCGAACAGCAGCTCGACGTCGTCGATGCCGTGGGCCGCGGGAACGGCGTCCTCGGGCACGCTGACGGCGACCTCGAGCCGCGCCGACGGCATGGCCAGCTGGGTGAGCTCCTCCCCCACCAGGTCCGCGAGCCGGGCACCGGCCTCCCGGCGCACCTCGCTCATGCGGTGCGCAAGGTCCAGCACCTGGGGCTCGAGTGCCTCGACCTCCGCCTCGAGGTCGGCGATGGCCTGGTCGTCGTGGTCGAGCTCCCCAGCCTCGGCGGCGGCCTTCTCCTGCCAGGCCAGCACGTCGGCGAGGGAGGGGCCGTACTTGCGCTGGAGGGCCGCGAGGGCCGCACGACGTTCCTGCACCGCGGCCAGCCGGGCGGGGTCGACCTCGACGCCGTGCGCGTAGGCGCTCAGGTCGGCGGCGACCTCGTCGAGCAGGATGCCGACCTCGCGCAGCCGCTGCGCCATGTCGTCGAGCTCGGGGTCGTGCCCGGCGACGTCCTGCAGGGCCGCCGAGCCGGAGGCGACGACGTCGCGCGCGGCGGCGCCATGGTCGCCGGCGAGACCCTCGTGCGCCGTCAACGCGGCCTGCACCAGCGCCTCGGCGTGGGCGAGCCGTCCCTCCTCGGTGACGAGCTCCTCGTCCTCGCCCTCCCGCGGCTCCACGTCGGCGATCTCCGCGAGTCCGTGCTGGAGGAGGTCGAGCTGGCGGGCCCGTTCCTGCCCGTGTTGGCGCAGCTCCTCCAGGCGCGCCCGCGCGGAGCGCAGTCGTGCGTACCGCGGGGCGTACTCCTCGGCGAGCGCGGCGAGCGCGTCCCCCGCGAAGGCGTCGAGCGCCGAGCGCTGGGCAGACCCGCGCAGGAGCCGGTGCTGGTCGGACTGTCCGTGCACCGCCACGAGGGCGTCGGTCACGTCGGAGAGCACCGCGGCCGGCACGGTCGCGCCGCCCGCGACAGCACGCGAGCGGCCCTGCGCCGACAGCACCCGGCCCAGCACGACGACGTCGTCGTCGACCGTGCCGCCGGCGTCCTCGACCGCGCGCACGACCGGAGACCCACCCGGCACCTCGACGCTCGCCTCGACCCGTGCTTGACGCTCGCCGTGCCGCACCAGGCCCGCGTCGGCACGCCCGCCACGCAGCAGACCGAGTGCTGTCACGACCATCGTCTTGCCCGCACCGGTCTCACCGGTGATGACGGTGAAGCCCGCGTCGAGCTCGAGCTCGGCGGACTCGATGACGCCCAGCGAGCTGAGTCGCAGGTGCTGCCACATCAGACGTCCTCGACCCGTCGCCCGAGGCGACGCTGCTCCGCCGCGCCGCGCCAGCCGGCGACGGGCAGGTCGAACTTGCGGACGAGGCGGTCGGCGAAGGGCGCCTCGTGCAGCCGCGCGAGCCTGGCCGGCGTGTCCGAGCGTCGGACCTCCACCCGGGCACCCTGCGGGAGGTCGGCTGCGCGACGCCCGTCGCACCAGAGCACGCCCGCCGTCATCTCCCCCATGACCTCGATCGCGAGCGTCGAGTTCGGCGAGACGACCAGCGGCCGCGCGAAGAGGGCGTGCGCGCTGATCGGGACCAGCAGGAGGGCCTCGACCTCCGGCCACACGATCGGCCCGCCGGCGCTGAAGTTGTAGGCGGTCGAGCCGGTGGGCGTGGCGCACACGACGCCGTCGCACCCCCAACGCGACACCGGTCGGTCGTCGATCTCGACGACCAGCTCGAGCATGCGCTCGCGCGAGGCCTTCTCGACCGTGGCCTCGTTGAGCGCCCAGTTCGTCGCGACGACCTCGTCCCCGACGCTGACCGTCACTTCGATCGTCAGCCGCTCCTCGACCCGGTAGGTGCGGTCCACGACGCCCTGCACGACGGCCTGCAGGTCGTCGACGTCGGCCTCGGCCAGGAACCCGACGTGCCCCAGGTTCACGCCGAGCACCGGCGTCTGGGTGCCGCGGCAGATCTCGGTGGCGCGCAGGATGGTGCCGTCGCCGCCGAGCACCACCGCGAGCTCGCAGCCGTGTGCCGCGCCCTCCTGGGCGGGGATCACGCCGACCTCGCCGATCCCGGCCGCCACGAGGTCGTCGCGGTCGGACTCGAGCACGCAGACGCCGATGTCGGCACTGCGCAGATCGGTGGCCAGGCGCGCCGCGAGCGACGTCGCCTCCGCGCGCGCGGTGTGCACGATGAGCAGGACGCGGCGCTCGCTCATGCGTCGTCCCCGTCCGCCGTCGCGAGCGGTCCACGGGCGACGACGTCGGCGACGGCCGACCGGTCGGGCACCGAGGGCTCGGGGTCGCGCCGCAGCCAGCAGAAGTACTCGACGTTCCCCGCAGGTCCGGGCAGCGGGCTGGCCGCCAGCCCATGGGTGCCCCACCCCTGCTCGAGCCCGCTCTCGCAGACGCGCAGCACGGCGTCGGCGTGCAGGTCGGGGTCGCGCACGACCCCGTTCTTGCCGAGGTTGCCGCGGCCCACCTCGAACTGGGGCTTGATCATCAGCACGATGTCGCCCTCCTCCTGGCAGACGGCGGTCAACGCGGGCATCACCACGGTAAGGGAGATGAACGACAGATCGGAGACGACCGCGTCGACGGCGCCGCCGACGTCCTCGCGGGTCAGGCTGCGCACGTTCGTGCGGTCGTGCACCTGGACGCGCGGGTCGTCGCGCAGCCGCCAGACGAGCTGGCCGTAGCCGACGTCGACCGCCACGACCTCGCGCACGTCGCGGCGCAGCAGCACGTCGGTGAACCCGCCGGTGGAGGCACCGGCGTCGAGGACGCGCCGACCCTGCAGCTGCAGTCCCTGCGGCTCGAAGACCTCGAGAGCCCCGAGCAGCTTGTGCGCGCCGCGGGAGGCCCATCCGGGGTCGTCGTCCTCCCGGACGACGACGGCCTGGTCGGTTCCTACCTGCGTGGCCGCCTTCGCCGCCCGCTGGCCGCCGACCAGCACCTTGCCGTCCGCGATGAGCTGACCGGCGTGGTCGCGGGAGCGCGCGAGCCCGCGGCGCACGAGCTCCGCGTCGAGCCGGACCCGCCGGCTCACGCGGAGCGGCCCGGCCGACTCGCCCCCGTGAGCACCTCGCGCAGGGTGCGGTGCACCGCGTCGAGCACCTCGGGGCGACGGGCCAGCTCGACCTCCTCGAGCCGCTCCAGCTGCTCGACCAGGACCAGCAGCTCGGGATGGTCGGCACAGGCCTCCTGCGCCTGCACGACGAGCGCTGCCACCGGGTCGACGCCGTCGTCCGCGGGCGACGGCGCGGACGCCTGGCTCGCGGGGTCGTGGTGCTCGGTCACCGTGTCATCCTCCCAGACGCACGTCCGGCGCGTCGTGCCCGGCGTCCACGGCGGACCAGGCCAGGCCGAGGACGGCGCGCACCGAGGTGGTGGCGGCGGGGTCGCCGCCCGTCAGCACGACCGTGCCGTCCCTGCGCTCTGCGGTGGAGTCGCCGCACCGGGAGGTGTCCCCGTCGACGACCACGGCGAGGTGGTGGTCGACCAGGCCGCGCAGGTCGTGGGAGACGTAGCCCGGGCGGCGCTCAGGCGCGAGCGCCGCCAGCTCCGCGAGGTCGCTCACGCCGGTGAGGACGGCGAGCGCCGGGATGCCCGCCCGCGTGGCGCCGTCGATGTCGGTGTCCACGCGGTCGCCGACCATGAGGGGGCGCTGAGCAGCGGTCCGGCGCAGCGTCTCGTCGAAGAGGGGACGTTCGGGCTTGCCGGCGACGAGGGGCTCCCGTCCGGTGGCGGCCACGACGGCGCGCACGAGGGTGCCGTTGCCGGGCGCCGTGCCCCGTGGTGTCGGGATGCTGAGGTCCAGGTTGCTGGCGTAGTATGGGAGACCGGCGGCGACCGCGTACGCCGCCTCCGCGAGGTGTCGCCACCCGATGTCTCGGTGGAACCCCTGCACCACGGCCGCAGGGTCGTCCTCCGCGGAGTCGACGCAGACGAGTCCGGCCGCCTCGAGCGGCTCGCGCAGCCCGGGTCCACCGACGACCAGCACCCGCGAGCCCGACGGCAGGTCGGCGGCGATCATGCGGGCCACGGCCTGCGCCGAGGTCACGACCTCACCGTCGTCGTGCACGGGCATCCCGAGGTCGCGCAGGTGCTGGGCCACCTCACCGGCCGGCCGCGCGGCGTTGTTGGTCAGGTAGGCGATGCGTGCGCCGTGGCTCACGCAAAGCTCCAGCGCGTCGGACGCACCCGGGACGGCGTCGGCCCCCACGTAGACGACGCCGTCGAGGTCGAGCATGACGAGGTCGTGAGCCTCGCAGAGCGGCACGTCGCTGGTCAGCAGAGGCATGGCTCCGAGACTACTGAGCGGCGGCCACCGCACTGCACGAGGCCAGCTCGACGGCATACCAGCTCTGCCCGCCGCCGGCCGCACGGCTGAAGCGGCGCCGCAGGCACCCGGTCACCGCGACGGTCGCGCCGTCCTCCAGTCGCGTGACGGTCCGTCGCAGACGCGCCGTCCACGCGACGCACTCGATCGTGTCGACGGTCTGCCGCGACCGAGCGCGCGCTCCTGCCCGAGGCGGGTCGCGGCGGACCACCAGGCGGAACGTGACGATCTCGTCGCCGCTCGGCAGGGTCCGCTGCTCGGGTGTGCCGGACACCCGGCCGATCAGGGAGACGAGGTTCTGGTGCGATGGCTGCTGCGTCATCCCCCCAGCGTGGCCGCTCGTCGACTCGACGACGACGGCGTCCTGACGGCCTGTGGACTGCGTCAGCGCTGCGTCGGCACGCCTGTGGACGACCCGTCCAGGCCACTCACTTTCCGTCCTCCTGCGCCGCCAGTTCGTGTTCGAGTTGGGTGATGCGTTGGGGTGCGTCGGTGGTGTGGTGGGGGTCGGTGGCGATGACGCGGTGGAACCATTGGAGGGCTTCGTGGG